>NZ_CVTT01000039.1:0-114311 GCF_900006605.1 Pseudomonas sp. 58 R 3
TGTCCAGTCCTGACATAGGTTTACACCTATTTCAGCCTCAAAACGCCCGATGCACCGCATCGGGCGTTTTGTATTTCAGCGATAGATGTGGCCGCTCACTGTTATAGATATGCACGGATTGATCCACCATTCGCGCGGCTTCAGCCGCATCTTTGGGCCGATGCAAGAGAAACTCGGTTTTCAAAATCCCGTTCACTCGTTCGGCCAAAGCATTTTGGTAGCAGTCGTAACCATCGGTCATAGAACACCGGATACCGTGCTTTACATGCAGCCGCTGATAAAGCTCGGAGCAGTATTGGATGCCTCGATCTGAGTGATGAACAAGGTTTTGCTCTGTTTTTCTGCACTTGAGGGCTTTACTGAATGCCTGAATCACAGACTCCGTGTGCAAGCTTTCGTGAACATGATGCCCCACGATCTTCCGAGAGTAGGCGTCAGTCACCAAGCTCAGATAGGCCACGCCCGTTTGAGTGGGCAAGTAGGTGATATCGGCTACCCAAACTTGTTCTGGCGCCGTAGCAACTACCTGTGATGGCCCTTCTTTGAGCAGGTTGGGGTGCCTGTGAAAGCGATGATGACTGTTTGTCGTTTTGTGATAGGCCCGCTTTCGAGGAACCAACTCTCTGCGATCCCGCAAAATGTCGAAAAGGCAGTCTCGACCAACCTTTACCGGGGCTTCGGGCTCGCTATGCATGAGGTTATGAAGCTTTCGGGTTCCAAGCCTAGGTTGTCTGAGGCGCTTTTCGTGCACGAACCCCATAACCTTCTGAGCCTGGAGGGCTCGAGCATTACATGCTCGAATGCGTTTGTAATATGCCTGGCGGGATATCCCGATGAACTGGCAAGCCCGGCTGATACTCAGGTCTTGGACTTTCCTTTGGGAGAGGGCTTGCCGGATCGCTTTTTTACGACAGAGACACCAAAGTCATTCTTGAGTACATCAACAACGGCTTCGAAAAACTGAGCTTTCTGATTGGCTTGAGCGAGTTGCTCTTCAAGCTCTTTGATTCGCTGTTCGGGCGTCAGCGGCTTGTCGGGCTCATCCATGGAACGGGATCTCTTGGTACGAATGGACGCGCTTTGACTCCAGTTCTGTCGACCATGCCTGCGTAGCCAGTTCAACACCGTAGATTTGCCCTGGATGCCGTAGCGCTCTTGAGCCTCTTTATAACTCAACTCGCCTTTTTCGACCTGATCGACGACTGACAATTTAAAGGTCAGCGAGTAGTCACGCTGACTGCGCCTTTTTCCTGAATTCATTACGCCTTCCTGAGATTGGGTCAGAAGGTGTAAACCTTATTCAGGACGGGACAGCTTGAACAAAAAAGGCTCCCAGGCGGGAGCCTTTTTTATGAGCAGGAACAGACCAATCGACTCGGTCAAATGTGGGAGCGGGCTTGCTCGCGAATGCGGTGTATCAGACACAGATGTTTTGGCTGAACCACCGCATTCGCGAGTAAGCCCGCTCCCACATTAGATTGTGCGTTGTCTGTAGTCACTATGCCGCACGCTCTTCACCGGGGTTACGCAAAAAGTAGCGCTTATATTCCCGACTGAACTGCGACGTACTCTGGTACCCCACGTTGTGCGCCGCCTGCGCCACGCCCAAGCCTTCCACCAGCAGCAACTGCTGCGCCTTCAACAACCGCAAGCGCTTCAAATACTGCACCGGCGACAACAGCGTGCAACGCTTGAAATGCTCATGAAAGGTCGACGCACTCATATGCGCATACCCGGCCAATGTCTCAATGTTCAGCGGCTCGGCGTAATGGGCATGCAGGTGATGCAACGAGGTGGCGATGCGCGAAAACTGCCCCTGTTGCTCCACCAACGCCCGCAGCACATCCGCCTGCGGCCCGCGTAACGCGGTAAACAACACTTCTCTAACCCGCGCCGGGCCCATGATCCGGCTTTCCAGCGGATCGTGCAGGCATTGCAGCAGCCGCTCGACGCTGCCGCGCATTGCATCATCGAGCATCACCGAGCTCATGGATTCCAACGTCTGCGCCGTCGGCGGCGGCCCGGCCTGCATGCCCATGGCCATGACCAATTCACCCAGCACCACCCGATCAATCCCCACGGTGACTCCGTACAGCGGCGCCTCGGGCGCCATGGCAAAGGTCTCGCATTCGAACGGCACCGGCATCGCCTGGATCAGGTAATGCCCGGCGCCATACTCCAGTGTGCGCGGGCCCAAATAGGCGACTTTGCTACCCTGGGCCACAAACATCAGGCTCGGCTCATAGATCTGCGGGCCGCGTGCCACATCGCAACTGGCGCGCAATACCTTCACGCCGGGCAGGTACGTCGGGGAGAAACCGTCGCAGGGCGTGAGGTCCTCAATCAAGGCAACCAGCGTGGCATTGGCATCGAGATGGCGGGTCAACAACATGGCAAAAAACTTCGTTAAAAAGGGATAAGAGCATCATCGCAGGTCTGAGCGCGCATGAATCCAATCACAGGGCACTCCCGGACGAATAGGCATGAGGTTCGGAGCAATCGCCATAGCCGCATCCCCGCCCTGCGCGGAAAATGCGCCACCTCCCTGATCAATTCTTTTGCGAGGTTTCTGCATGTACACCGCCATCGGTTATGCCGCCCAGTCGGCCACCACTCCCCTCGCCCCCATGTCTTTCGAACGCCGCAGCCCGCGCGCCGATGATGTAGCCATCGAGATTCTCTACTGCGGCGTGTGCCACTCCGACATCCACCAGGCACGCAACGAGTGGGGCATCGCCGTGTACCCGCTGATGCCGGGCCACGAGATCGTCGGCAAAGTCACTGCCGTCGGCGCCAACGTGACTACGCACAAAGTCGGCGACCTGGTGGGCGTGGGCTGCATGGTTGATTCGTGCCGCCACTGCGACGCTTGCCAGGCGGACCTTGAGCAGTACTGCCTCGAAGGCCCGACCATGACCTACGCCACCCCGGACCGGGTGGATGGCAGCAACACCATGGGCGGCTACTCCGACAGCATCGTGGTCAGCGAGCACTTTGTGGTGAAGATCCCGGCCACGCTCAACTTGGCCAGCGCCGCGCCGATTCTGTGCGCAGGCATCACCACCTACTCGCCGCTCAAGCACTACGGCGTCAAGGCGGGCGACAAAGTCGGCGTGCTGGGCATGGGCGGCCTGGGCCACATGGGCATCAAGTTCGCCAAGGCCATGGGCGCGGAAGTGACGCTGTTCACCCGCTCCGCGAGCAAGGCTGAAGAAGGCCGCCGCCAGGGCGCCGACCACGTGATCGTGTCCACCGATGCCGAGCAGATGAAAGCCGCCGCCGGCAGCTTTGACTTCCTGCTGGACACCATTCCGGTGCAGCACGATCTGAACCCCTACCTCGACGTGCTGCGCTTTGACGGCGTGCATATTCTGGTGGGTTTGATCGAACCGGTCGACCCGCCGGTGAATGCCGCCAAGCTGGTGCTGGGCCGTAAAGTGCTGGCCGGCTCCTTGATCGGCGGTATTGCAGAAACCCAGGAAGTCCTGGATTTCTGCGCCGAGCACAACATCACCTGTGACATCGAAATGCTCGATATCCGCCAGATCAACGAGGCTTACACCCGCATGATCGCCGGTGATGTGAAGTACCGCTTTGTCATCGACATGGCGACCTTGAAGGCCTGATCAGGCCTTCGCCCCCAACTCCGCTGACAGCCGCGCTGCGACCTGTTTGATCACAGGGATCAGCTCGGCCATCTTTTCCAGCGGCATGTAGGGCACGGTACTGGCGATGCTGATGCCGGCAACGATTCGCCGGCTGGCATCGCGCACCGGTGCCGCCACGCAACGGATCGACGGTTCGTTGTCTTCCAGGTCAAACGCATACCCGCCCACCACGTATTCGCGCATGCGCTGCTCGAACTGCGCCCAGGATTGCTCCGGGTGCGACGGCCATTGCTGGCTCTTGCCCTCGGCGGGCAGGCTGGCTTCATACAGGCGCTGCCACTCCTGCACAGAGTCATCCAGCAACATTGCCTTGCCCACACCCGTGCGCGCCAACGGCATGCGATGGCCGACCCGCGAGCGCATTTCCGGGCCGTAGCGGCCGGGGTTCTTGTGCAGGTAGAGCACGTCGTCGTATTCACGAATCGCCAAGTGGATGGTGTCGCCGGTCAGTGCCGACAGCTCATCCAAATACGGCACCGCCAGGGTCACCAATGGCAACTCGTCGCGGGCTTGAAAACCCAGTTCGATCAGCTTCGGCCCGAGCAGATAACCCACTTGCGGCACCACACGCAGGTAACGCTCCTCCACCAGGCAGCTGGCCAGGCGGTGGGTGGTGCTGCGGGTGGTGCCGATGCGCTTGGCGATCTCTTTCAAGTCGCGCGCACCCGCCGCCACCGCTTGCACCACGCCCAGGCCACGCAGCAGGGTCTGGGTGCCGGTGGGGGCGGCGTCTTTGACGGGGTTGTGGGCGTTTTCCTGCATATCGGGCCTATAAGTATGAAAGCGAGCGCATTATGGCAAATACCGCCCACCAATACAGTGGAGATCCAAATGTGGGAGCGGGCTTGCTCGCGAATGCAGTGTGTCAGGCAGCACATCTGTTTCTGATACACCGCATTCGCGAGCAAGCCCGCTCCCACATTGGATTTTCAGTGTTGTTGAGACCGAGTATTAACGTTGCTTCATGCGGTCGATGATGACCGCCAAGAGCAGGATCGAACCCCGGATCACATACTGGTAAAAGGTGTCGATGTTCTTCAGGTTCATCGCGTTCTCGATGATGGCCAGAATCAACACCCCGGCAATCACATGACGGATCATGCCGATACCGCCGCTCAACGACACACCGCCCAACACACAGGCCGAAATCACCGTCAGCTCGAAGCCCTGGCCGATCATCGGCTGGCCCGAGGTCATGCGTGAGGCGAGGATCACTCCGGCCAGTGCGCCGATCAAACCGTGCACGGCAAAGATGATGATCTTGGTGCGGTCGACATTCACCCCGGCCAGCAACGCCGCTTCCTGGTTGCCGCCGATGGCCATGGTGTTGCGCCCATAGGTGGTGTAGTTGAGCAGCCAGCCGAAGAACACAAAGCACAATACAGTGATGATGATCGGCACCGGCACGCCCATCAGTTGGCCGTTGCCGAACACGAAGAAGCGCTCGTCCATCACACCGACGGCTTTGCCGTTGGAGAAGATATAGGCCAGCCCGCGCACGATCTGCATGGTCGCCAAGGTGGTGATCAAGGCGTTGATGCGCAACTTGGCGATGACGATGCCGTTGATCAGCCCCACCACCAGGCCCATGGCCAACGCAGCGGATACGCCGAGCACCACGCTGTCGGTGTCACGGATCACAATCCCCGCGACCACGCCGGCACAGGCAATCACCGAGCCCACCGACAAGTCGAAGTGCCCCGAGGCCAGGCAGAACAGCATGGTGCACGCCGCAATGCCCACCGTCGAAATCGCCAGGCCCAGGCCGCGCATGTTCAGAGGTGACAGGAAGTTGTCGATAAACAACGCGCTGAGCACAAAGATGCTCAACGCGGCGAGCAGCATTACCCAGTCATCGAGAAATTTGCGTTGGTTGAAGCCCGGCCAAAAGCCCTTTGCAGTTTTTACCTGTGACATATCTATACCCTCGAATTCTTCAAGCCCGCGAACGCGGGAGAGCCAGTTGCAACAGCTTCGCTTCATCCGCCTGGTCGCGGGTCAACTCGCCGGTCAGCGCGCCTTCACTCATCACCAGGATGCGATCAGAGATGCCCATCACTTCCATCAGGTCGCTCGACACCACAATCACCGCAATGCCACTGGCCGCAAGGTTATGGATGATCTGGTAGATCTCCGACTTGGCGCCGATGTCGATGCCGCGTGTGGGCTCATCCAGCAGCAACACTTTCATCGGCATCGACAGCCAGCGGCCAAGAATGGCCTTCTGTTGATTGCCGCCGGACAGGTACATGATTTTCTGTTCGGCGTTCGGCGTTTTGACTTTCATGGCCGTGATTTGCTTGTCGGCGTTGCCCTTCTCCCAGCCTTCACGCAACAGCCAGCCAAAGGTGGAATGCGCGCCACGCGCACTGATGTTGATGTTCTCGGCCACGCTGGACAGCGGGATGATGCCTTCCTTTTTGCGGTCCTCCGGGCACAGCAGTACGCCGGCGGCGATGGCATCGCGTGGTGAATGCAGTTGCAGGGCTTGCCCAAACAACTCCAACTGCCCGGCCGTTGCGCGCTCCAGGCCACTGAGCAAACGAAACAGCTCGGTACGCCCGGCGCCCACCAACCCGAAAAGGCCGAGAATCTCGCCCTTGTGCACCTGCAGGCTGATCGCTTCGCGCAAGCCAGGCCCAAGCAACCCCTTGACCGTGAGTGCCACCTCCCCGCGCTCACGCGGGCGATAATCATAGATATCCTGAATATCGCGCCCGACCATGCAGGTCACCAACTGGTCGTGAGTCAGTGTGGCCATGTCGTCAAAAGTGCGCACATAACGGCCGTCCTTGAACACCGTCACCGCATCGCAAATACGGAACACTTCTTCCATGCGGTGCGACACATACAGCACCACTTTGCCCTCATCGCGCAGGCGGGTGATGATCGCCATCAAGCGGTCGATTTCCCGCGCCGACAAGCTGCTGGTGGGTTCGTCAAACGCGATCACATGGGCACCACGGGACAACGCCTTGGCGATTTCCACCAGTTGACGCTGGCCCAGCGACAAGCGCCCAAGCTTCTCTTGCGGGTCGATTTCATCGGCCAGGCCTTTAAGGCACGCCAATGCCTGCTTGCGCAGCTGGCCGCCGTTGACCACGCCGAAACGTGACGGCAAATGCCCGAGAAACAGGTTCTCGGCCACGGTCATTTCCGGCACCAGATGCAGCTCCTGGTGAATCACCGCCACGCCGTTGGCGATGCTGTCGGCAGCGTTCTTGAACGCCATGACCTGCTCGCCGATCTGCACCGTGCCGCTGCTGGGCGTGTAGGCACCGCCGAGAATCTTGAGCAGCGTGGACTTGCCCGCGCCGTTCTCGCCCATCAGCGCATGCACCGAGTGCGGCTGCGCTTCAAAGCTGATCTGCGCCAGCGCCTTGACCCCGGGAAACTCCTTGCCGATGCCGTTGAAACGCAACGCCGCGCCGGTCATTTCCACAGTCCGATTTTGCTCAACTCTTGCTTGAAGTTGGCGCGGGTGATGAGGGTTACGTTATCCAGGGCGGTGAACTTGGCAGGCTCGGTGCCTTTGGTGACCCACTCGAACATTGCCGTGGCGGTTTTGTAGCCGGATGCATCGGGGCTGAGCAGCATTGAGCCGTAGAAGCCGGTGTCGGTTTTCTTCAACTCTTCAATCGCATCAGTGCCGTTGATGCCGACGCCAATCACATTGGCCGCCTTGAAGCCGGCGCTTTCGGTGGCGCGCACGCCGCCCAGCACGGTGCTGTCGTTCATGCCGCCGATGATCAGGTTTTTCGCGGTGCCCGGCAGCTTTACCAGCGCCGAGTTGGTGGCGTCCATGCTGCCTGGCACGTCGAGGGTTTTCTGTGCGCTGAACAGGATGTGGTCAGCGGGCAAGCCGGCAGCCTTGAGGCCTTCGACCGAACCGTCGGTGCGTTTCTTGCCGGTTTCCAGCTCGTCAAAGGTGTTGATGACGGCGTAGGTGTCCTTCCAGTCCCAGTTGCGATGCCTGGCTTCGGCGGCCATGGCCTCGCCTTGTTTCTGGCCGATCTTGTAGGCATCGAGGCCCACATAAGGCACGTCCTCCATAGGCTTGCCCTTGGCATCGACGAAGCGGTCATCCACCGCCAGCACTTTCAAACCGTTGAGCTTGGCCTTGGCCATGATCGCAGGGCCGAGGGACACATCCGGCGGGCAGATCACAAACCCCTTGGCGCCGTTGGCGGCGAGGGTGTCGATGGCGGACAAGGTTTTTTCGCCGTCGGGCACGGCGATTTTGATCACGGTGAAGCCCTGGTCCTTACCGGCCTTTTCGGCAAAGGCCCATTCGGTCTGGAACCAGGGCTCTTCGGCCTGCTTGACCAGGAAGCCGATCTTCACTTCTTCGGCCGCTGCAAAACCGCTGAAGGCTACCGCCAGCGCCACGGCGCCTAACGTCTTTTTGAACATGAACCACCTCTCTTGATTGTTGTTAGTCGTGGTACATCACGGAACGCCCGCCATCGATCATCAGGCAGGTTGCGTTGATAAAGGGCGCCTCGTCGGTGGCCAGGAACAGCGCCGTCATCGCCACCTCGACCGGTTGGCCGATGCGCTTGGGCGGGTGCAAATCGAAGGCGCGCTGGCGCTCGGCATGCGGGTCAGGGAAACCGTTCCAGTAATCGACGTTGAGCTGGGTTTCGATATAGCCCGGCGCGATGGCATTCACGCGGATGCCTTTGGGCGCGTATTCGATGCCCAGGGCGCGGGTCAAGCCGAGCAGGCCATGCTTGGCCACCGGGTAGGGAAAGCAGCCGGGAATGATGTGGCTGGAATGGGTGGAGGCGATGTTGATGATGTTGCCGATGCCCTGCTCGATCATGTGCGGCAACACCGTGCGGCAGCCGAACCAGGCACCGTCGAGGTCGATGGCGAAGCAGCGGCGCCAGTCTTCGTCGGTCATCTGCAGCGGGTCACGGAACACGTTGACGCCGGCGCAGTTGATCAACACATCCACGCGGCCAAAGCGCTCGATCGCCAGGTTGACCAGCGCCTGCCATTGCTCTTTGGAGGTGATATCGACGCCCTGCGCAACGATTTCAGCGCCGCGTTCGCGCCAGTGGGCGGCGACGTGCTCGACCTTTTCGGCCTGGATATCCGCAATCACCAGCCGTGCCTGCTGGGCCTGGAAGCAGGCGACGATCGCCTCGCCTATGCCTTGGGCGGCACCGGTGATGATCACCACTTTGTTTTTCAGCCGCTCGCCATAGGTCGGCTCGGGCACAGCGGGTAATGACAACGGTTGGGGCTGCATCGCTTCACCTGTTTTATTTTTGGTAGTGAGTGCTGATGCCGCCGACTATAAACCGATCTTTTGAAATATCTCAATATATAAATTTGCATCCCATATAGTGAGACTTAACGCAAAAAAAGTGGGAGCTGGCTCCCACAGTTGATCTTCATTGCTTTCAGCCCTGAGCAAAGTCGCGCAGCGCGTCACCCTCCATGCGATAGCGCACCCACTCCTCCTGCGGCTGGGCGCCGATGGACTTGTAGAAGGCAATCGCCGGCTCGTTCCAGTCCAGCACGCTCCACTCGAAACGCCCGCAACCGTTGTCGCAGGCGATCCTGGCCAGGTGGCGCAGGAGCTTCTTGCCCGCCCCGCCGCCGCGTTGCTCGGGGTTGATGTAGAGGTCTTCGAGGTACAGGCAGTTGCTGCCCAGCCAGGTGGAGTAACTGAAGAAGAACACCGCAAAGCCAATCGGCAGGCCATCCCGTGAGCAGATCAGGCCATGGGCGGTGGCGCCCTCGCTGAACAGGCTGCGCTCGATATCCACCACGCTGGCGATCACTTCATGGCGGGCTTTCTCGTATTCGGCAAGCTCGGTGATGAAAGTCAGGATCTGCGCAGCGTCGCTGGGCACGGCAGGGCGAATCTCGATGGTCATGGGCGGGCCTTGGGCAATGTCAAAGGCCACATACTAAGGCGCTTTGATGACTGATTGCAGTGCAATTTGATTACTCCGGCCACGCGTAAAGCAAGCACCACCAACCACAGAACAAACCCGGCATGCGCGCATGGTAAACAGTCGGGCATAACGCTAATAACTGCATGCCAATAGCTGCAAGGTCGCCCTATGCCCTCCACCCCTGCCGTGAATACCAAACTGTTCGCCCTGTTCTGCCTCGCCAGCTTCCTGTTGTCACTGTCCTACGGCTCGACGTTTTTGCTGTCGCTGCTGATTCATTCGCGCGGCGGCAATGAACACGACGCCGGCAGCGTAATTTCCATGGCGATGCTCAGCACGTTCGTGGCGGTGCTGTTCTGTGGGCACTTGGCTGATGCCGTCGGTGCGGCGCGCGCCATCGCGGGCATGGGCGTATTGCTGGTGGTGGCGTGCCTGGGGTTTGCCCTGACACCCGGGTTTGGCCTGGGGTTGATGCTGTTCGGTCTGTCCCTGGGGCTGGGCTGGGGCGTGTTCTACACCCTGGGGCCGATCATCGTGACACTGCTGGTGCAGCCGGCGCAGCGGGCCAAATATTTTGCGCTGCTGTCGGGCAGTATGTTGAGCGGAATCGGTGCCGGGCCTTTGCTCGGCCGCGCCGCCGGCGCGCTGGGCCTGCCGCTGACAGCGGCCTTCTATATTGCCGGTGTGGCCAGCCTGGTCGGCGTGCTGCTGTTCTGGCGAATGGGCGTCCACCTCAAACACCACGCGAATGCGCCCACCTCGAAGATTTCCTGGGCGTCGAGCCGCCGCGTGCTGTCATCCAAAGCCGCGTTTGCGATCCTGATGGTTGGCTTGGGCGGCTGCGTGTTTGGCGGGCTTTCATCGTTTCAGACCAGCTATGCCGCTGCGCATGGGTTGGACTATTCGCTGTTCTTCGGCGGCTTCCTGAGCGCCGCCATTACCAGCCGGCTATTGATCGCGGGCTACGTGGTCAAGCGCGATGCGTATTGGGCCGCCTGCGTGCTGTCCGGGATCATGCTCGGCTCGATCGCGCTGTTTGCGTTTGGCGTGAGTGGCAACCTCAGTTACCTGTTGGCAGCCGGCACGCTGGGTGTGGGTTATGGCCTGACGTATTCGGTGATCAATGGGCTGGTGGCCAATGAGGCGCCGCCCGGTACAACGTCACAAGCCTTGCTGCTGTTCAGCCTGGCGTACTTTGTCGGGGTGTTCGGCTTTCCGCTGCTGGCGGGCATGCTCATCGTCGATTACGGCTTGCCGGCGCTGCTGGCAAGTGTGCTGGGCGTGGCCTTGTTCAACTGGTTGATCGCGGCGGGGCGATTGATCTGGCGCCAGCGTTCGGCACACAAAATCTTACAGGTGAGTTAAGACCGTTCGTCGCCATCAAGGCACGAACCGCAAACGGGGGCGGACCAATAAGGGGTAAGGACATTAATCATATGGAGACACCCCTCATGAAGAATTCCAAGTTTGCTGCCCTCGCCCTCACCGGCCTGCTGTCCGCCGCTTCGTTGAGTGCAGTTGCCGCCACCTCGTCTACCGGCACCACCAACCCTGCTACCAAGGAGTCTCAGGATTCGATGGGCACAGGGATGGAAACCAACGGTGGCGCGATTATCGATAACGGCGCAGACCCTCGCACCAAAGGCGCCGACACCCAACGCCAGGCCCCGGCGGCAGTCGGTAACGGCAAAATGGGTCCAGGCGTCAATGAAGACCCCAAAATCAACAAAGGCGATGACAGCAATATCCCGGGCGCCCCGAAACAACCTGCGCCTTGATGCATCGATAGCCGCACCGACACCCGATCATTTCCCAGTGAAGAGGTACGCATGAACGTCGATAGAAACCTTGAAAAAGAAGTCCTCACCCGCCTGCTGCACGCCCACCCCAATGGCTTGGGCAAGGAGGTGCTGGATAACTACCGCGGCGAAAAAGAGGTCGCCAGTGTGCTGGCGTTTCTGCAGGACCGCGGGTTTATCAAGGATGGGCATGTGACCACCGACGACGCCGGTGAATACTCGTTGAACCTCCCGATCAAGCTGACTGCTTCGGGTGTTGATGAGGCGCGTAAGCTTGAAGGACAAAGCACTGAGTAATCCATTTCTGGTCTGGCCCTGAAACAGGGGCCAGAAGGAGTTTTAGCGATGCCTCGTGGAAGCAAAGCCAAATACACCGCCGAACAGAAACGCAAGGCCGCTCATATCGAAGACAGTTATGAGCACAAGGGATTGCCCAAGGAAGAAGCCGAGGCCCGCGCTTGGGCCACCGTCAACAAGCAGTCTGGTGGTGGTGAAAAACCCGGTGGATCAGGCCGCAGCCAGCCCCCGCAGAAGCAAGCCAAGGCACGCAGTGAATCAGCCAAAAGGGCTGCTTCGAGCCGTGAAGGTCATTCACGCAACAGCAAGGCTTCATTGGCTACCCAGACCAGGGAAAGCTTGCTGAAGGAAGCGCGGGCCAAGGATATTCCAGGCAGGTCGAGCATGCGGAAGGATCAACTGATCGAAGCACTGCGCAAGGCTGGATGACGCCGAAAAAACCAATGTGGGAGCGGGCGTCCCCGCGATAGCAGGGGGTCAGTGCCAAGTTGGCCCATTGACACACTGCTATCGCAGGCAAGCCAGCTCCCACATTTTTATTCGTGTTTATTCGGCGACTAAGGCGTCGACTTCGGCCCTGCCAGGCGACGTCGCCGGCCCCCAGCGCGTGACCGCCAACGCCGCCGCCGCATTGGCTCGACGCGCCGCCACTGCGGGGGTTAAACCCTCGGCCAACCCGGCCAGAAACACCCCGGCATGGGCATCGCCCGCGCCGTTGCTGTCCACCGCCTGCACCTTGAAACCCGGTACATGCTCGGCCTTGCCGTGGCGACTCACCCAGCAGCCATTGGGCCCATCACGCACCACCAATAATGCTTCGGCCGGCAGGTGACGATTGAGTTCGCGCAGCGCCTCGGCCAGCGTTCCGGCCCCGGTAAACGCCAGGGCTTCAGGGCCATTGCTGGTCCAGATGTCGATGCGCGGCAGCAAGGCAACCATCAAGGCCGAATCCGGCGCCTTCACCAAAGGCCCCGGATCGAACACTACGGTGATCTCCCGTGGCAGCGCCAGCAACCAATCAAGCAGCGCTTGGGCCTTGCCGTCGAGTAACAAGCTGTAGCCGCTGACGTAGACATAATCGTCTGCGCGCGGCACCACGCCTGCCAGGTCCTCTGCGCTCAAATCCCCTTCAGCGCCGATATGCGAAATGAAGGTGCGCTCGGTGCTGGCTTCGGTCAGCGACACACACAAACCGGTGTCCTTGCCGTCGCTGGCCGCCTGGGCCATCTCCACGCCTTCAGCCTGCATGGCGGCGCGCGCCAGGTCGCCGAAGCGCCCGCTGCCATGGCGACCAAGGTAAACCACCGGCAGACCATTGCGTCGGGCGGCAGCCATCACGTTGAAGCCCCCGCCGGCTTCGAAACCGGCGGATTTTGCCAGCACGTCGCCGCCGGTTGCAGGCAGTGTGTCGAGGGCCATGACCAGGTCGACGATGACCTGGCCGGTGTGCAGCAATCTAGACATTAGCGCGCTCTACCAAAGCCGGACGACGGTCAGCTGCGCCGCCCAGTACCGCATAAATCCCGCCGGCCACCAGGAAGGTGACGATCCAGCCCAGGCCGTTGTGGCCCAGCCAGGAGTCAGACAAAGGCCCGGCGAACCAGATGTTTTCGGCGGTGGTGCCGATGGTGGTGAAGCTGAAACCCAGCACGATCGCCACCGCCCAGGCGCCGAATGCACGCCATTCCACACCGCCGCGATACCAGTAGGCGCTGCTCGGGCTTACGTCCAGCAGGTCTTTGGGGCTGTAGTAGTGACGGTGAATCAGGTCGACCACAAAGATCCCGACCCAGGCGGTGATGGGCACGGCCAGCAGCGAGATGAAGGTGATGAACGGGCCGTAGAAACTGTCCGCAATCAACATGAAGTAGATGGAGCCGGCGAAGATCGCCACGATGTCGACGATCACCGCATGTACGCGCTTGACCTTAAGACCCAAGGTCAAGGTGGTGAGACCGGCCGAGTACACCGAGAGGTTATTGGAGAGCAACAGCCCGCCGAACGCGGTGATCAAATACGGCACGGCCATCCAGGTCGGCAGCATGTCGCGGATCGCGATGATCGGGTCGGTGGCCGACGCCAGGTCGTTGTTGCCCACCGACAGCAGGCCGCCGAGGGTGATCAACAGCACCAGCGGAATGCCCGCACCAAACGCGGCAGACGCCACCAGGCGCACGGCCTTGACGCTGCGGTGCTGGTAGCGCGACATGTCGGCACCGGCGTTGGCCCAGCCGATACCGGTACCGGCGGCCATGGTGCCGACGCCAATGATCATGGCGCTCAGTGGCGCCGGGGTGGCGTTGAACACCGCGCTCCAGTCAATGGTGGCACAGAGGAAGCCGCCCACCAGGATATTCAAAGCGCCGAACACGTAGGTGGCCCACTTCTGGATCACCAGCAAGGTAGCGTGGCCGAGACCGGATACGGACAGGGTGAGCAGCACGAAGATGGCGATAAAGATCAGCGTGAGTACCGGTGCGCTTTTGGCTTCGACCGGCGAGCCGAACAGGATCGAACACAACGACAGCAGCACAAAGGCAGCGGTGGTGGTATTGACGGTTTCCCAGCCCAGCCGCGACATCAGCGAGACCAGCGTGGGGCCGATATTACCGCGCACACCGAAGATGGCGCGCGACAGCGTCAGGCTCGGCGCCCGGCCACGGCGGCCGGCAATCGAGATGATGCCCACCACGGCAAAGGAGCCCGCGGCGCCGAGGATCGCCACAATGATCGCCTGCCAGATCGCCAGGCCACGGAACGCCACCAGGGTCGCGCCGAGCGGCAAGCCAAGGATGCTGATGTTGGCCGCGAACCACACCCAGAACAGTTGCAGCGGGTGGCCGTTGCACTCGCCTTCGGGGACCGGTTCGATGCCGCGTGTTTCCAATTGCCCGGCACTTTGGCCGGAAGAAGTGCTGCTCATGAGGGGTGCTCCTGGTGCCTGTATTGTTGTGGTTGTGGCAGGTGTGCAAATGGAATTACTTACTCGGTCTCCATGACTCGGCACAATCAAATGTGGGAGCAAGCCCGCTCCCACAATTTTTTTGATTTTCAGCGCTTATCGAATTTCGAGCAGCCCTTGAACCAACGCCTGCAAATCCAGGCCATTGACCTGCTTGACCTGCTCAATCATCGCCTCAGGCCAGCACTGCATGCCCAGGCACGCGCCCAACATCGCGCCCAGCATGGCGGCAATGGTGTCGGTGTCGCCGCCAAGGCTGGCCGCCAGGCACAGCGCTTCGAAGGCATTCATGTCGCCCACCGCCACTTGCTGGGCGAGGGCAAACGAGACCACCACCGACTCCTGGGTCGCGACGGAGGTGCCGATCAGTTCGTAAAGCAGGTCGGCAAACAGGGCTTTATCGCCGCTGCCGACGCTCAAGGTGCGCGCCCAACTGATGCGCGTGGAAATCCGCCCACCGGCAATCCAGTGGCCATGGCCTTCGGCCTGCTGGGCGAGCTGGGTGCCGATGTTCAGGGCCTCGCCCAAATCCACACCGTTGATACCCGCCGAAACCACCGCCGCCACTGCCGCAGCGCTGGAGATGCCCAGGTTGGTGTTATGGGTGACCTGGCAGGCCTGGATCACCGCCTGGATAAACCGCGCCGGGTCGCTGACGTCGGCGGCAATCCCGACCGGCGTGATGCGCATCGCGGCGCCATTGGTGGTGCCGTAGCGCCCGGATTCTTCCGGGGTGTGGCCGGCGAGGATCATGTCGATCGCGCGTTTGGTCGATGGCCCGAGCAAGTCCTGGGAGCCTTTGGCGCGCATCGCCGCTTCCCAGTCGATCAGGCGCTGGGCGAGTACCGTGGGTTCGATTTTGCCCTGCCCTTGCACCAGCAACTCACCCACCAGGATCGCCTGCTCGGTGTCGTCGGTGATGGAGCCGGCCGGCATGTTCGGTGCGATGGGTTGGTCGGCGCCGGCCGCTTCCAGAGCGGTGATGGCCCCGAAACGCTGCTGCACCTGCTCACGGCTCAACGACTGGGTGGGCATGCCCAATGCATCGCCCAGGGCCAGGCCGTAGAAGGCACCGAGGGCGCGATTTTGCGCGGTCATTTCGAAGCTCCAAACTGCAGGTGCAGGCGAAAGTGCAACGGGTCGAGCAAGCTTTCGACATGCTCCATGAGACGCTCGCGGCGGTCGTAAGTGGTGCGCGTGGCTTTGAGAAACACCGTACCGGCTGGGCGGCCGAGCAACTCGGCGTCTTCATCGCTCAAGGGCTCGGCGCCGATCCACTGGTCCCCTTCGGCGCCCACGTAGCCATAGGCGGCCAGGGTGATGGTCAGGGAGTTGTCGATCAGGCCGACACGCGGCAGGCTTTCCAAGCCGCCGGTGGCGGGCATCAATGAACGCTCGAGGGACACGGCGGTGCCATCGGGGGTGCGCCGACGGCGGTCGAGGGCGATAAATTGGTCGCTGCCGAAACGGCTCAGCAGGTCCGGTCGTGTCACGGCCTCCAGGCGCAGGATGTCGGTGATGACCAATGCGCCGGTATCGGCCAGCGCCTGTGCCCAACCGCTGCGTTGGTCGAGCACCATGCCGTCAAAGGTGACGATGGAGCCGACGCCGCTCTGCGTGGCGATGTAGTTGCGCCGTTTGAGCTCCGCCAGGGCTTCGCGCAAGGTGCCACGGCTGACCGCAAACTCCTCGGCCAGTTGATGCTCGCCCGGCAGCAGGAAACCGTCGGCCATCACTCCACCTTCGATACGGCGGATGAGTTCGTCGACGACGCGTTTTTTCTTATCAAATCGGACATGTCTAATCATGTACAAATTGATAACCGAAAGCGCCCGATCTCAGCAAGCAAAATTATTTCAGTGTGATGAAAAAATCGGCCTCAGGGCTCCAGGCCAATACGGAAAAACTCCCCGCCGCTCCATACGCCAAGCCAGTTCTGACCGTTGATCGGACGGCTGACCGCCAACTCGACCAATTGGTAAAACACGTTGCGATGCACCAGGGCTTCAAGGTTGGTGCGCACTCGCAGGTAAGGCGCAGGCTCCTGGGTGATCGGGTCGATCACCACCCGCAAGGGGTGTTCAAGGCCCGCTTCAATGTCTTCGTCAACATTGGTGGTAAAGCGCAGCACCTGGCTTTCGCCCTGCCCCTGGACTTCCAGCGTCAGCGCGACAAACGGCGCATCATCGACGCTGATGCCGACCTTTTCCACGGGAGTGACCAGGAAATACTCATCGCCATCGCGGCGGATGATGTTGGAGAACAGCTTGACCATCGGCTTACGCCCGATCGGCGTGCCCTGGTAAAACCAGGTGCCGTCACGGGCGATGCGCATGTCGATGTTGCCGCAGAAATCCGGGTTCCATAGATGTACCGGCGCCGGCCCCTTGCCCTTGGGCAGTTGGGCCAATAGATCATTGGCCTTGGCGGAATCGGTCATAGGGTTCTCCTCTGGATTTTTATTGATCACCCATCCCCAACAGGCCGCGGGCGTACTGGGCCAGCGGGCGGGCAATCAAGTCTTCTGGCTTGTTGTCGTGGAACGTCAGTAAACCGCCACGACTGCGAATGCGTGCAGTATCAATCAAATATTGAGTGCTGGTCTCGATCAACATGATCTGGATTACGCCGTTGTCCAGGCCGACACGGTCCAACGCTTGCTGATCGGTCCACTCATCGGCATTGCCGATACGGTCATCGGCTGCCGCAAAGCGGCAATACAGCAGGTAGTGAGCGCCCGCCGCACGGGCTTCGGCCATGGCCTGTTCAAGGCCTTCCGGCTTACGGGCGCGGCGCACCATCGGGAAATATTCGACAAAGCCGTTGAAGGCTTCTTCGGCCACCACATTGGGACGCGGATAGGCGCTGCCGGGCGGCACAAAGGCGCCCTGGGCGATAAACACAAAGGAGTCCGGCTGTATGCGCACCGAGGCGGTACGGCGGGTATCACTGTGGTCCAGCAGCCCGGCGTCGCTCATCTGATAGCGGGTGCCTTCGGCCATATCGCTGACGGTCATGCAGCCACTCAGCGCCACTGACGCCAGCAACAAAACCAGACTACGCATCCTAATCCTCCAGAAGCCGGTGACGGAAAACCGGCGAATGGGCACTTAATGCAGAATCCGCGCCATTCAAGAAGGATGCATAACCAAATGTGGGAGCTGGCTTGCCTGCGATGCAGACACCCAGGTACATCAAGTACACCGAGGTGATGCTATCGCAGGCAAGCCAGCGCCCACAAAAAGCCTGCTCCCACATTCGATTGCACGCGGTTTTAGCCGCCGATGATCTTCATGACCGTGGCGCCGCCGGAGAAGGCCACTTCCTGCTTGTCGCCCAAAGCCTTCATCAACAGCCCTTGCAAGGCCGGCAGCGCCTGATGGCGCGGTTGGTCCAGCAGGTCGCCCACATAGTGGCGGTTGCTCGACGACAAACAGCCATGCAACCAGCCGGTCGACGACAAGCGCAGGCGCGAGCAGGTGCGGCAGAACGGCACGCTTTCGTTGGCGATTACGCCAAAGAAGCCTTTGCCCGGCACTTCGTAGCGCACCGCCGTGGCATCAATCGGCGCGTTGGCTTGCAGGTATTCGTGATGCTCGCCGATCAGGCTGAGCAGTTGCTGCAGGCTGACGAACTGCTGCAGGAACGCATTGGAATCCTTGGCCAGGTGGCCCATGCGCATCAGTTCGATAAAGCGCAGCTCATAGCCACGTTCCAGGCAGTAGTCGAGCAACGGCATCACCTGGTCGAGGTTCTGCCCACGCAACGGCACCATATTGACTTTGATCTTGATGCCGGCAGCGCGGGCCTGGTCCATGCCATCGAGCACGGTGGCCAGGTCGCCACCCCGGGCGATGCTGCGGAAGGCGTCAGCATCCAGGGTATCGAGGGACACGTTGATTCGCCGAATACCCGCGTCGACCAACAGTGGCAACTTGCGCGCGAGCAGTTGGCCATTTGTCGTCAGGCTGATGTCACTCAGGCCCATGCCGCCCACAGCCCCCATGAAAGCTTCCAGCTTGGGGCTGACCAACGGTTCGCCGCCGGTGATACGCAAACGCTCGATGCCGGCCGCTTCGATCAGATAGGCAACGCCGCGCGCCATGGCCTCGGCCGAGAGTTCGTCCTGGGCAGCCACCAGCCGCTTGCCGTTTGGCACGCAGTAGGTACACGCGTAATTGCAGGCTGAGGTCAGGCTGATCCGCAAATTGCGAAATCGCCTGCCTTGACGATCAACGATCATGGAACACTCCGGCAGAGGATGGTTCAGGCGCGCTAAAAGCTGACTGAAAAATCAGCTTTTAGCAAGCGTCCTTGCCTGAGTATATTCCTGGGGTACTGCAAGCGGCAGCAAATCATTGCGCCATCACTGTCGGGAATGGCTTAAACAGCGGGAGCGTCGCCGCTCTTAGGCTCAGCGCTCGGCAGTTCAGTGCTGTGCTTGCGCTTGTTGCCCATGCGCACGCCGATGTCCATCAGGAACTGGAAGAAACCTTCCTGATCTTCCAGCACATTGCTCCAGAACGGCGAGTGATACAGCGCAACGGCGCCATGTACCAATGCCCAGGCGGCGCAGTAATGGAAATACGGCGGTACGTCTTCGAGCTTGCCTTCGCTGATGCGACCCTTGATCAGCAGCGTGAGGCGCTCGAAGTTCGAGGCGCGGATCTTGTGCAGCTCCTCGACCATTTCCGGCACTTGATGGCCCTTGACCACCTTTTCTTCCAGGCGGTCGAACAGACGGTAGCGCTGCGGGTCACGCATGCGGAACTCGAAATAGGCGCGTGACAGCGCCTCCTTGTCCTTGTCCACATCAGCCGAATGCAACAGCTCGTTCAAGTCGCGCTCGTAGTCGAGCATCAGGCGCAGGTAGATCTCGGCCTTGGATTTGAAGTGTTTATAGATCGTGCCTTTGCCGATACCCACGGCATCCGCAATCATCTCGACGGTGACGCTGTCTTCACCTTGTTCGAGGAATAACTTGAGTGCAGTGTCGAGAATTTCCTGCTCACGGCGGCGAAACTCACGGACCTTACGGGGTTCTTTGTGCATGAGGAAGAGGTCTGCAGAGGTCGGAATGAGGGAGGGTTACGCAGGGCCACGGATACGTGGCGATACGATTTACCCGATGCGAGGGATTATCCCGACTGAACGGTCGTTGGGCAACGCCTATGTGAACCCAGCGTGCGTTTTAGTTTCAGCGCGCCAACGAATGAGGGGTTATCAGTCAGAAATAATACGCAACAACTGCAGCCGTGCTTGCGCTCAATGAGAACTCAAGCGAAGCGCGCGTATTCCAAATCTGTTTAAAAAACGACCAATCGCGACTGGACTGAATCGGATACTGATCAATACTTGAATTGTCGGCGCGACATCTCCCCCAAGTGACGCGTCGACCTGGGTACCGACGGACTGTGTGCCCTTGTTTTACTCCTAATGGTCTTAACCCGGATTCACCCCCCAGAACCCGGGTTTTTTTTGCCTGCGATTTGACCGCCTCAGCCGGCCACGTGGGCCAGCGGGAACAGACGCTTGAAGTTCTCGGTGGTCTGCTCGGCAAAGCGCTCAAAGGATTCACCGCGCAGCATCGCCAGGTAATCGGCCACATCACGCACGTATTCCGGCAGGTTCGGCTTGCCGCGATGGGGGATCGGCGCCAGGTACGGCGAATCGGTTTCCACCAGCAGGCGGTCGGCCGGCACCTGACGCGCCACGTCGCGCAAGGCGTCGGCGTTGCGGAAGGTGACGATACCTGACAGGGAAATGTAAAAGCCCAGGTCCAGCGCGGCCTTGGCCATGTCCCAGTCTTCGGTGAAGCAATGCAGCACGCCGGCCTGGGGCAAGGCCGCTTCGCGCAATAGCGTCAAGGTGTCAGCGCGGGCGCCTCGGGTGTGGACGATCACCGGTTTGCCGGTCTGCCGGGCGGCTTGCAGGTGCAGGCGGAAGGAGGCTTGCTGCAACTCGGCGGCTTCAGGTTCGTAATGGTAATCCAGGCCGGTTTCGCCAATCGCCACCACGCGTGGGTGATTGAGCTCGCTCAATAGCCAATCCAGAGCCGGCGCTTCACCCGGCTTGAGGTCCAGCGGGTGGATGCCGACCGAACAATCGACATCGGCATAGCGATCAGCCAAGGCTTTGACGTCGGCGGCGTTGTCGGCGCTCACGCCGATGCACAGGAAGTGCCCTACCCCACGCTGGCGGGCCGCTTCCAGGGCGGCATCGAGGGAGCCGCCGTGCTGGGCAAGGTCGAGGCGATCAAGGTGGCAGTGGGAATCTACGAGCATAGGAAAGTACGACTTAATTCATGGGAAGTGTCTGGCCGACGATACACCCGTCGGCCACGAAAATTAACGCCGGCCGAGCAAGCCAACCCATTGCACCAGCAGGGCTTCGAGCAACAGCACGCGGTTGAGGTTGGCTTTGCCGAGGACTTTCTGGCGCTGGGCCAGGATCCAGTCCTGAATGTTCAGCACCTTGTCCTGCGCACTTTTTTGCGCCAGGTACTGCACCACCTTGCGCATATCCGGCAGGCCCAGGCCGTTTTCGTCCTGGGTCAACTGGTAGCGCAGGATCAGGCTCGACCAGTCACAGAACCAGTCGAACAGCAGCAGCAACGGAATATCCTTCCAGGCGCCTTCGGCCAGTTGTGTAGCGGACTGTTCCTGCTTGAGTAGCTTTTTGACGCCATCCACCACCAGTGCGCGTTGTTCACGCACGCCTTGGGCCTGCAGCTTCACCGCCGCCAAGGGTGATCCGGCAGCCAGGGTCAGCAACTCGACCCGCTCGTCGGCAGAACATTCCGGCAGCGCCTGCGCCAGCCATTGCAGGCTCATGGCCTCCCTCGGCAATGGGCAGGCCTGCTGCACGCAACGGCTGCGGATAGTCGGCAGCAAACGGCTGGACTGATGGCTGACCAGCAACAGCACGGTGTCGCCCGACGGCTCTTCCAGACTCTTGAGCAAAGCGTTGGCGGCGTTGATGTTCATCGCCTCCACCGGCTCGATCAGTACTACCTTGCGCCCGCCCATCTGCGCGGTCTGCACCACGAAGCTGACAAGATCACGTACCTGGTCGACCTTGATCGCCTTGTCGGCCTCTTCAGGTTCGAGCAGGTAGTTATCGGGGTGGCTGCCTGCCTTGAGCAGCAGGCAGGATTTGCACTCCCCGCACGCTTGCAGGTTGACCGGTTGCTTGCACAGCAGGCTGGCCATCAGGCGCTCGGCCAGGGCGCGCTTGCCGATGCCGATGGGGCCGTGCAGCAAATAGGCGTGGGCATGCTGGGCGCGCCCGGCCAATTGCTGCCAGAGGCTGTCCTGCCACGGGTAGGCCTCAGCCACGGGCGCGCTCCAGAAGTTCAGGCAGCAGAGCATCGATGGCCTGCTGTACCTGCGCCAGTGGCTGGGCTGCGTCCAGTAAGGAGTAACGCGCAGGCTCAGCTTTGGCGCGCTGCAGGAACGCGCTACGGACCGCATTGAAGAATGTTGAACCTTCCAGCTCGAACCGATCCAGGCGGCCACGGGCACTGGCGCGAGCCATGCCGACTTCGATCGGCAGGTCGAACAGCAGGGTCAGGTCGGGGCGCAAGTCGCCCTGGACGAAAGCCTCCAGACTGGCGATGCGCTCAAGGGACAAGCCGCGCCCGCCGCCCTGGTAAGCATAAGTGGAATCGGTAAAACGGTCGCAAATCACCACAGCACCCCGTGCCAGGGCCGGGCGAATCACTTCGGCCAAATGCTGGGCGCGGGCGGCAAACACCAACAGCAGCTCAGTGTCCGGGTTCATCTGTTCTTCACCTGGTGCCAGCAACACTTCACGAATACGCTCGGCCAGCGGCGTACCGCCGGGCTCACGGGTCAGCAGCACCTCGATGCCTTCAGCGCGCAAACGCTCGGCCAGGTAATCGCGGTTGGTGCTTTTGCCGGCGCCTTCCGGGCCTTCCAGGGTAATAAACAAGCCAGTCACAGGCAGTCCTTAGTCAGAGTCATTGCGGGCTTTGCGGCGCAGCGGCGTCCGGCGCAGGCTCGGCGGGTTTTTCAACCGGCGCGGCATCGGTCGGTGGCGTCGCATCTTCCGGCGGTTTTACCGCCGGTGCCGGGCTGGAGCGATAATCGGCACGGCGCTTGAGTTGGAACTCACGCACGGCGGCATTATGCGCATCCAGGTCATCGGAGAAAATATGGCTGCCATCGCCTCGGGCTACGAAGTACAGGCTACTGCCGGCCACCGGGTTCAACGCCGCATGGATCGCCTCGCGGCCGACCATGGCGATTGGCGTCGGCGGCAGGCCGGCAATCATGTAGGTGTTATAGGGATTGGCTTCCTTGAGGTGCGCGCGGGTCAGCTTGCCGGTGTAGCGCTCGCCCAGGCCGTAGATCACCGTCGGGTCGGTCTGGAGCAGCATGCCGATTTTCAAGCGACGCACGAACACTCCGGCGATCTGCCCGCGCTCTTGCGGCACACCGGTTTCCTTTTCTACCAGGGAGGCCATGATCAGCGCCTGGTAAGGGTCGGTGTACGGCGCATCGGCGGCGCGCTGGCTCCATTCCTGGGCCAGTACCTCGTCCAGGCGGTTGTAGGCTTTTTTCAGGAATTCGACATCGGTCATGCCGCGCACGAAGCGATAGGTGTCAGGAAAGAACCGCCCTTCGGGAAATACGCCAGGGTGGCCGAGCTTATCCATCACTTCGCTGTCGCTCAGGCCCGACAGGGTCTGCACGATCTTTTCGTGTTTGGCCAACGCTGAACGCACCTGGCGAAAGTTCCAGCCTTCCACCAATGTCAGGCTGTATTGCACCACTTCGCCGCGTTGCCACAGGCCGATCAGGCCTTCGGCCGTCAGGCCTGGGGTCATGCGGTATTCGCCGCTGTGCAGCGGCTGGCCGTCGAGGTTGAAGCGCCAGTAGAGGCGCAACCAGAAGGCACCCTCCAGCACGCCTTCGGTTTCAAGGCGATTGAAGGTGCCCGTCGGGGTCGCCCCGGCGGGAACATCGAGCAATTGTTCCTGGGTCAGATTCAGGGGCTGCTTCAGCGCAGAGTCGAGCTTCCAGGCCGAAAAGCCCAGTAGCAAGCCTGCCGAGACCAGGCCGATCTGCAGCAGTAAAACCAGTTTTCGTATCAACTCAAATTTCCAATAGCGCGCGAACAATGCCCTGCAGTTTACGGGTGAGCGGCCCAACCGACCAGCTCATCCCGGCGCAACCACGTACGGGCCAAATGCCATAAACGCTGTTGCACACGAAAACTTCATCGGCCTGTTGCAACTGGTCCATGCTGATGTCGGCCACGGCCACCGGGATGCCCAGGGTTTGCGCCTGGGCCAGAATCTCAGCTCGCATGACGCCGGCAACCCCGCAACGATTCAGATCAGCGGTTAGTAACAAGCCATTGCGCACCACGAACAGGTTGCTGAACACGCCTTCGATGACTCGACCGGACCTGTCCAGCATCAAGCCCTCGGCATGTTCGGCATCCTGCCATTCGGCGCGGGCGATCACTTGTTCAAGACGATTCAGGTGCTTGAGGCCCGCCAGCAACGGCTGCTCGGCCAAGCGAGTGGCGCACGCAAACAGGCGGATGCCATCGGTTGCATGGGCCAGAGGATAAGCAGCGGGCGGATTGCCCTGCAAGATACGGCGCACGGGGACGCCAGGGTTGATGCCATAACCGCGCAGGCTGTCGCCACGGGTGAGGATCAATTTGAGTACGCCATTGCCCATGGCCGCGGCGTAAGCCAGCACTTCGCTGCGGATCAGGGTTTGATCCGCACTCAAGGCGAGGCGCCTGCACCCCTCTTCAAGGCGTTGCAGGTGACGGTCGAGCAGCACCGGCTGCCCGGCCTTGACGGCGATGGTCTCAAACAGGCCATCGCCGTACGCCAGGCCACGGTCTTTCAGGGGCACGCTGTCCGCTGGCTGACCGTCGACCCAGCTGTGCATCACTCGGCGAACCGGCGGAACACCAGGGAACCGTTGGTGCCACCGAAACCGAACGAGTTGGAGATCACCACGTCGATCGGCATCGGTTGCGCTTCGTGAGGCACGAAGTTGAGGTCGCAGCCCTCGTCCGGCTCATCAAGGTTGATGGTCGGCGGAGCGACCTGATCCTTGATGGCCATGACGCTGAAGATCGCCTCGACCGCGCCCGCCGCACCCAACAGGTGGCCGGTCATGGACTTGGTGGAACTGACCGCCAGCTTGTAGGCGTGCTCACCGAACACCGACTTGATGGCTTCGGCTTCCGCCAGGTCGCCCGTCGGGGTCGATGTGCCGTGTGCATTGATGTACTGCACCTGGTTGGCGTTGACCTTCGCATCGCGCAAGGCGTTGGTGATGCAACGTGCAGCACCGGCACCGTCGGACGGCGGCGAGGTCATGTGGTAGGCGTCGCCGCTCATGCCGAAGCCGATCAGCTCGGCGTAGATAGTGGCACCGCGCGCCTTGGCGTGCTCCAGCTCTTCGAGTACCAGCGCACCGGCACCGTCAGCCAGTACAAAGCCATCACGGCCCTTGTCCCACGGACGGCTGGCGCGAGTCGGCTCGTCATTGCGCGTCGACAGCGCACGGGACGCGCCGAAGCCGCCCATGCCGAGGCCGCAGGCGGCCATTTCGGCGCCACCGGCGATCATCACGTCGGCTTCGTCATAGGCGATATTACGCGCCGCCATGCCGATGCAGTGCGTGCCGGTGGTGCACGCCGTGGCAATGGCGTAGTTGGGGCCCTGTGCGCCCAGATGGATCGACAGGAAACCGGAAATCATATTGATGATCGAGCCCGGCACGAAGAACGGCGAAATTCGACGGGGGCCGGAATCGTGCAGCGTGCGGCTGGTTTCTTCGATATTGGTCAAACCGCCAATACCCGAACCCATGGCCACGCCGATGCGCTCACGGTTGGCGTCGGTGACTTCCAGGCCGGCATTACGCACCGCCTGAAAACCGGCTGCCAGGCCGTATTGAATGAACAGGTCGAGCTTGCGGGATTCTTTGACCGAGAGATATTCCTCGACATTGAAGCCCTTTACCGAGCCGCCAAAACGGGTGGAATAGGCAGAAAGGTCCGTGTGTTCGATCAGACCAATACCACTGTGGCCAGCCAGAATGCCCTGCCAACTGCTCGGCACATCTGTACCCAGTGGCGACAACATACCCATACCGGTGACTACGACGCGTCTACGCGACACAGCACTCTCCTTTTTCTAATGACGACACTTTGCTTCGCAGCTTATTTTTCATCACCGCTTAAAGAAAAAACCGCACGCCGTTACAGCAGTGCGGTTTTTCCCTGACAGCAAGCGACGACTACAAACTATTACGCCTGGTGGGCAGTAACGTAGTCGATAGCAGCTTGAACAGTAGTGATTTTTTCAGCTTCTTCGTCCGGGATTTCGGTCTCGAATTCCTCTTCCAGAGCCATCACCAGCTCAACGGTGTCAAGGGAATCGGCACCCAGGTCTTCAACGAAGGAAGCGGAGTTGGTCACTTCTTCTTCTTTAACGCCCAGTTGCTCGGCAACGATTTTCTTGACGCGCTCTTCGATGGTGCTCATACCTTGTTTAACTCCTAATGGACAAATTCAGGCAGCTGGCCAGTGGGTAAGTGTATAGAAAGCCTTTTCAGCTTTTCAACTGAAAGCTTCACCCTCGTACCCGACCGGCCACCTGCCTATAAATTAAGTTGCAGCTTTATAACGGATTTTAGACAGCTCGTATGACATTTTTTTGAAGCGATCCGTCACAATTTAACTCATGTACATCCCGCCGTTCACCGGGATTGTAGCCCCAGTCACGTATGCCGCACCGTCGGATGCCAGGAAAGTGACCACATTTGCGATCTCTTGAGCCTGGCCCAGACGGCCCAGCGGAATCTGGGTCAGCAACGCTTCACGCTGTGCTTCCGGCAGTTCGCGGGTCATATCGGTGTCGATGAACCCTGGGGCCACCGAGTTGACCGTAATCGAACGCGAACCGACTTCACGGGCCAATGCACGGCTGAAACCTTCCAGACCGGCCTTGGCCGCTGCATAGTTTACTTGGCCTGCGTTGCCCATGGCACCCACTACGGAGCCAATATTGATAATTCGGCCCCAACGCGCCTTGGTCATGCCGCGCAAAACACCCTTGGACAGGCGAAACAGACTGTTCAAGTTGGTATCGACCACGTCGTACCACTCGTCGTCTTTCATGCGCATCATCAGGTTGTCACGGGTGATACCGGCGTTGTTCACCAGAATAGCCGGTGCGCCGAACTGTGCAGTGATCTCGGCCAGCACAGCAGCAACAGACGCGTCGCTGGTCACATTCAGCTCAAGACCGGTGCCTTGCACGCCGTTTTCCTTCAAGGTCGCGGCAATACGCTCAGCGCCCGAAGCGGAAGTGGCGGTGCCGATCACAACGGCGCCTTGACGGCCCAGTTCCAGGGCGATCGCCTGGCCAATGCCACGGCTTGCGCCAGTAACCAGTGCAACTTTACCTTGCAGACTCATGCAGGCTTCTCCTAAAGGGGTTCAGGCCAGTGCCGCGCGCGCGGCAGCGAAGGCATCCGGGGTATTGAGGTTGGCAGTCGACACGCCATCGGCGCAACGCTTGCTCAGGCCGGCCAGGACTTTGCCCGGGCCGCACTCGACCAACTCAGTGGCACCATTGGCAGCCAGGGTCTGTACCGACTCAACCCAGCGTACCGGCTTGTAGAGCTGCTCCAGCAGGTCGCGCTTGAGGGTGTCGAGGTCGGCGGCAACAGCCGCGCTGACGTTCTGCACCAGCGGAATCTGCGGCGCCTGCCAATTGATGGCGGCAATGGACTCGGCAAAGCGCTCGGCAGCCGGGCGCATCAGCTCGCAGTGCGACGGCACGCTCACCGGCAACGGCAAGGCGCGCTTGGCACCACGGGCCTTGCAGCCCTCAATGGCGCGCTCGACAGCGGCCTTGGCGCCGGCGATGACCACCTGGCCAGGGGAGTTGAAGTTCACTGCGCTGACCACTTCGCCCTGGGCCGCTTCGGCGCAGGCTTCGATCACCACAGCGTCGTCCAGACCGAGGATAGCGGCCATGCCGCCCTGCCCGGCTGGAACAGCTTCTTGCATCAACTGACCACGGCGCTCGACCAGCTTGACCGCTTCAGCGAGGGTCAGGCTGCCGGCGGCCACCAAGGCGCTGTACTCGCCCAGGCTGTGACCGGCCACGTAAGCCGGGCGTGCACCGCCTTCGGCCAACCACAAGCGCCACAGGGCGATCGAGGCGGTCAGGATCGCCGGCTGGGTTTTATCGGTTTGATTGAGTTGCTCTTCCGGCCCTTGCTGGGTCAGTGCCCACAGGTCATAACCCAGGGCATCGGAAGCTTCCTTGAAGGTTTCCAGGATCAGCGGATGGTGCGCGCCCAGCTCGGCCAACATGCCGAGGGACTGCGAACCCTGCCCTGGAAAGACGAATGCGAGGGATGTAGACATGTAACAAGCCCCTAATGATCTGGTCGTCAAAAATGCCCGCACCGACGGTGGGCGCGAACGAAACTGACAGATTGGATGGTCAATTGAACTGGCCGGTCACATTTAAGCACTCCCGGGCCGATTCGCCTAAGGCAACAGATCCTCAAGACGCCCGTGCAAACGTTGCGGCAGGTTTTCCTGGATCTCGATCAACGCTCGCGCAATCGCACTTTGAAAGCCCTGCACACCGGCCGAGCCGTGGCTTTTTACCACAATGCCCTGCAGCCCCAGAAAACTCGCGCCATTATGCCGTGCCGGCGCAAGGTCGGCCTGCAGGCGGCGCATCAAGGGTAACGCCAGCGCGCCGACCATGCGTGAGGCCAGGTTGTGCTTGAACAAGGCTTCGATACGCGTGGCGATCATGGTCGCCAGGCCTTCGCTGGACTTGAGCAGGATATTGCCGACAAACCCGTCGCACACCACCACATCCGCCTCGCCGCGGTACAAGCCGTCACCTTCGACAAAACCGATGTAGTTCAAGCCCCGCGCACCTTGCAACAAGGCGGCAGCCAGCTTGACCTGCTGATTGCCCTTGATGTCCTCGGTGCCGATATTGAGCAACGCCACGCGCGGCCGGGCCACACCCAACGCCTCAGCGGCCACCGAGCCCATCACGGCGAACTGGAGCAGGTGTTCGGCACTGCAATCGACGTTTGCACCCAGGTCCAGCAGTTGGCAATAGCCTTTCTGCGTCGGAATCGCCGCAACCATGGCCGGCCGATCAATACCCGGCAACGTCTTGAGCACATGACGCGACAACGCCATCAACGCCCCGGTATTGCCGGCACTGACACAGGCTTGCACCTTGCCATCACGCAACAACTCAAGGGCTACCCGCATTGAAGAGTCGGGCTTGCCACGCAAGGCTGCCGCGGGCTTCTCATCCATGCCGATGGTTTCGCTGGCCGCAGTAACGGTCAGGCGCGCGCGATCCACCGCCGGATGGCCGGCAATCAGTTCTTCAAGTAGGGAATGTTGACCGACGAGGGTCAGGTGCAGCGAGGGCGTAGCAGACAGGCTGGCAACGCAAGCCTGAACAATGCTGCGGGGACCGAAGTCCCCGCCCATTGCGTCAATCGCGATGACTTGAGCAGACAAGTGATTACTCGTCAGCGCCCTTGTCGATCACTTTACGGCCACGGTATACGCCTTCTGGCGATACGTGGTGACGCAGGTGAATTTCACCGGTGGTTTTTTCTACGGACAGAGTGCTTGCCGTCAGGGCATCGTGCGAACGACGCATGTCACGGGCAGAGCGGGATTTTTTGTTCTGCTGAACAGCCATAATTGATTAACTCCTAAACGTTTGGGTCACGCTTTAACTGCGCCAATACACTGAACGGGTTGGACCGCGTTACCTCGTCCTCGCTCGGCTCGGCCTCGTCATCAAGGCCCTCCGGCTGCTGGCATTCTTCCGGATGATGAGCAGGCACAATGGGCAAGGCGAGCAAAAGCTCCTCCTCGATCAGTGCATGCAGATCCAATGGATCTTCGCCCAGTTCCAGCACGTCATAACCTTTCGGCAACGACTGGGTATTCGCACCCTCTTTCACCACAGCATAACTGCATTCGCTGTGGATCGGCAGGGTGACCAGCTCAAGACAACGCTGGCAAACCATTTTGACTTCGGTGTCGATAAAGCTGTGGATTACCACAGACTTACGTTCATCTCGTTCAAAAACGAATTTAGCCTGCACCGTACCGACAGTGTCGGAAAGCGGGTCGCAGAGTCTCTCCAAATCGGCCAGCAGCACTTCACCTTGAAGGGTGGTGCCACGATCAGCCAATTTGCGCGGGTCAACGTGAGGTGGAATCGGGTCATTCAACATAGGCGCAGCATTATAGGGATGCACCCAGCCATGTCAAAGGAAATTCAGCCCTGTGCGTCAGCTGGTCGCCCCGCTAGAATCGGCGGCTGCCTCGAGGAGACACCCATGCTGCCTTTATTACTCGCTTCCAGCTCGGTTTATCGCCGGGAATTGCTGGCCCGCCTGCACCTACCGTTCATCTGCAGCTCGCCGGATATCGACGAAAGCCATCGCGCAAATGAGTCGGCCATTGAGCTGGTCAAGCGCCTGGCGCAAGAGAAAGCCCGCGCCCTCGCCGCCCGTCACCCAGGGCATTTGATTATCGGCTCCGATCAGGTGGCCGCACTCGATGGCCGCATTATCGGCAAACCCCACACCTTTGAAAACGCCCGCGAGCAATTACTGGCCGCCAGCGGCAAACGCGTGAGCTTTTTGACCGGCCTGGCGCTGCTCAACAGTGAGACGGGCCACTGCCAGGTAGACTGCGTGCCATTTACCGTGCAGATGCGCGAACTGAGTGTGGAGCGCATCGAGCGTTATTTGCGCGCGGAACAGCCTTATGACTGCGCAGGCAGCTTCAAGGCCGAAGGGCTGGGTGTGAGCCTGTTCCAGAGCACCGAAGGGCCGGATGCGACCAGCCTGGTCGGCCTGCCGCTGATTCGACTGGTGGACATGCTGCTGGCTGAAGGCGTGCAAATCCCCTAGGCCCTACCGCAAAACCAAATGTGGGAGCGGGCTTGCTCGCGAAAGCGGAGTGTCAGCCAACATATCTGTCACTGACCCACCGTATTCGCGAGCAAGCCCGCTCCCACATTTCGACCTACATCAGGGCCGATATTTCAGCGCAGCGTCGGACCCTGGAAGCCCATGTAGTAGGCCAGCTTCTCCGCCACGCTGGCACCCAGCTTCTTGGAGAAGCGATCAAACGGCGATTCCTGAACAGTGAAGTCCACCAGTTCCTTCTCGCCAATCACATCGCGCGCCACCGAACTGGCACTGCCCAGGCCGTCGATCAAACCCAACGGCAATGCCTGCTCACCGGACCACACCAGGCCGGAGAACAGCTCAGGATGGTCCTTGTCCTTCAGACGATCGCCACGCCCCTGTTTAACACTGGCAATGAACTGACGATGGGTGGTGTCGAGCACGCCCTGCCAGAACTGGGTTTCATCGGCCTTTTGTGGCTGGAACGGATCGAGGAACGACTTGTGCTCACCCGAGGTGTAGGTGCGACGCTCCACCCCCAACTTCTCCATGGTACCGACAAAGCCGTAACCGGCCGCTGTCACACCAATGGAGCCGACCAGGCTGGCCTTGTCGGCATAGATCTGGTCAGCGGCGCTGGCGATGTAATAGGCCCCCGAGGCGCCCAGGTCGGAAATCACCGCATACAGCTTGATGTCAGGGTGCAGGCCGCGCAGGCGACGAATCTCGTCATACACGTAGCCCGACTGCACAGGGCTGCCACCTGGGCTGTTGATGCGCAGGATCACGCCCTTGACCTTGGGGTCCTCGAACGCCGCACGCAGGCCGCCGACGATATTATCGGCGCTGGCGGACTCCTTATCGGCAATCACCCCGTTCACGTCGATAAAGGCGGTGTAGTTGTTGCTACGGGTGGCGCTTTTTTCCATGTCCATCAACGGGCTGAACAACGCCAGCATGGCGATAAGCCAGATAAACGTCAGCAACTTGAAGAAAATCCCCCAGCGACGCGCTCGGCGTTGCTCCTGGACACTGGCCAGCAGGGTCTTCTCCAACAGCTTCCAGCTTTTATCATCACCGCTTTCGGCCTTTTCGGGCGCTTTCCACTCGTCACTCATGCCATTAACCCCAGCAAAGACTTATCAGGCCCGGCTGAGCCAGGCGTGCAGTTCAGAAAAATGATCAATCGTCAGCCTGGGCTCGTATGCCTGCAAGGCTTCGGCAGCCTGGGCACCGTAGCTGACCGCCACGCTGTCCATGCCGGCATTGCGCGCCATCATCAGGTCGAAGGAAGCGTCACCCACCATCAACGCCTGACGCGGCGCTAGGCCGCAATGCGCCAGGATCTGCTCCAGCATCAGAGGGTGAGGTTTGCTGGCGGTTTCATCCGCTGCACGGGTGATATCGAAATAATCTTCAAACCCGTGGGCCTTGAGCACCCGATCCAGCCCGCGACGGGCCTTGCCGGTGGCCACAGCCAAGTGATAACCCTCGGCGCGAAACGCCTCCAGGGATTGCCTTACGCCGTCAAACAGCGGCGAAGGCGTGGCCTCCAGCCCTATGTAGTGATCGGCGTAATGGTCACGAAAAGTCACCAGCTCTGTGTCGCTGATCCGGGGGTACAAGGTACGGATCGCCTCGGGCAGGCCCAGGCCGATAATGCCTTTTACCGCCAGATCCGTGCACAACTCGAAACCCGAACGGGTCGAGGCCGCGTGCATTGAGTCGACGATGCGCCCAATGGAATTGCACAGCGTGCCGTCCCAATCAAAAATCAGCAGCTTGTAGTCAGGGTGCGACACTCAAACGCTCCACGGTCTTGGCCCACATCTCATCGACCGGCGCCTGCAACTTCAGCTCGCCGCCATCGGGCAGCGGCACGGTGAGCATGTAGGCGTGCAGGAACAGGCGCTTGCCGCCCAGGTCGCGAATTTCCCTGGAGAAATCCTCATCGCCGTACTTGGTGTCGCCGGCGATGCAGTGGCCCGCGTGCAGGGTGTGCACACGAATCTGGTGGGTACGCCCGGTCACAGGCTTGGCCTCGACCATAGTGGCGAAGTCACCGAAGCGGCGCAGCACCTTGAACAGGGTCAGGGCTTCTTTGCCCTCCTCGTCCACTTCGACCATGCGCTCGCCGGAGCGCAGGTTGCTCTTCTGCAATGGCGCACGCACGCTCTTGATGGAGCTGGCCCAGTTGCCCCGTACCAGTGCCATGTAGCGCTTGTCCACGCCATCGCCACGCAAGGCGGTGTGCAGGTGACGCAACATGCTGCGTTTTTTGGCGATCATCAGCAGGCCGGAGGTGTCACGGTCCAAGCGGTGGACCAGTTCCAGCTCCTTGGCATCGGGTCGCAACTGACGAAAGGCTTCGATCACCCCGAACGTCAGGCCACTGCCGCCGTGAACCGCAATGCCGCAAGGCTTGTTGATCACGATCAGCTTGTTGTCTTCGAAGACAATCGACGCTTCCAGGCGCTGCAACAGGCCCTGGGCCAATGGCACCGGCTCGTCACGCTCAGGCACGCGCACTGGCGGCACACGGACGATATCGCCCGCCTGCAGCTTGTACTCGGGCTTGATCCGGCCTTTGTTCACGCGCACTTCACCTTTACGCAAGATGCGGTAAATCAAGGTCTTGGGCACGCCTTTGAGCCTGGCCAGGAGAAAATTGTCGATGCGTTGGCCGGCATATTCCGGCGAGACCTCGAGCAGCTGGACGCTGGGGGTCTGGGGGGCGGTAGTCGTCATGGCGGCGATGATAACAATTTTTTATGGAATTGAAGCACTTAATCATTGCTGCTATAGTCGCGAACGCCGCCAAAAGCGGCCTGGACAGAGGACTTGCGGCAAACTGCCGGCCCTGACCATCGCAATTCATCAGGACGCGAGGCCGTCCTACGGGGCTTTCGCCACCTTGGAAGGCTCAGGATTGTAACAAGCGCAGGTGACATGAGGCCTGAAGCGAGTGCAGAAAGCAGAGTGAATACTCGCGTTCTGCGCCGATATTTACGGCCAGTTCACAAAGTGCAGTCAGTCTTGAGCCAGACCACGGCGAATGCTTCGGAAACAACGCCTGTTAAGAGCTGAGTGAGAGCGCAGTCGCCCACACCTAGTCTTGTTTAGCCATGAGCGTGGACTCCCCATTGGAGTACACGGTAAATGCCAACCCGCTGCGGATTCTGCGCGCGGCAGCACCCGAATTATCAGGGATACGTGTAGGGTGGAGATGCACAACCGTCGGACCGTGTAGCATTAGGCTTATAAGACGCTTCATCTCGTCCACAGTCGCCGGTTGATTCCTCCTCCTGACCTTAGCTTTTGTTGAAGTGGTGCCTTTGTCACCACCGCTAACAAGCAGGACGCGTCCGTCGCGATACCGGCCCAATTGGCTCGTTATTGCTGGACACTGGAGTGGCCAACCACTCTTGACGCACCTGACACCGACCGTGAGAAGTCGTGTGTGCCGAACGCCGTTTCCGGCAGCCCGGAAACCGACGGTACAACATGAAAAGAATGCTGATTAACGCAACTCAACCCGAAGAGTTGCGTGTTGCACTGGTAGATGGCCAACGCCTCTATGACCTGGACATCGAATCCGGTGCGCGCGAGCAAAAGAAGGCCAACATCTATAAAGGCCGTATTACTCGCATCGAACCAAGCCTTGAGGCTGCCTTTGTCGATTTCGGCTCCGAGCGCCACGGCTTCCTGCCCCTCAAAGAAATCTCCCGCGAATACTTCAAGAAAGCCCCCGAAGGCCGCGTGAACATCAAGGACGTCCTGAGCGAAGGCCAGGAAGTCATCGTTCAGGTCGAAAAAGAAGAACGTGGCAACAAGGGCGCTGCCCTGACCACTTTCATCTCCCTGGCCGGCCGTTACCTGGTGCTGATGCCGAACAACCCGCGTGCCGGCGGCATTTCCCGTCGCATCGAAGGCGAAGAACGCAACGAACTGCGGGAAGCGCTGAACGGCCTGATCGCCCCTGCCGACATGGGCCTGATCGTGCGCACTGCAGGCCTGGGCCGCAGCAGCGAAGAAATGCAGTGGGACCTCGACTACCTGCTGCAACTGTGGACCGCCATCAAAGAAGCCTCCCTGGATCGTTCCGCGCCGTTCCTGATCTACCAGGAAAGCAACGTGATCATCCGCGCCATCCGCGATTACCTGCGCCAGGACATCGGCGAAGTGCTGATCGACAGCGTTGAAGCCCAGGACGAAGCCCTGACCTTCATTCGCCAGGTGATGCCGCAGTACGCCAGCAAGATCAAGCTCTACGAAGACAGCGTTCCGCTGTTCAACCGTTTCCAGATCGAAAGCCAGATCGAGACCGCCTTCCAGCGCGTGGTCGAACTGCCTTCCGGCGGCTCCATCGTGATCGACCCGACCGAAGCCCTGGTGTCCATCGACATCAACTCGGCGCGCGCCACCAAAGGCAGCGACATCGAAGAGACCGCGCTGCAGACCAACCTGGAAGCAGCCGAAGAAATCGCCCGCCAGCTGCGCCTGCGCGACATCGGCGGCCTGATCGTGATCGACTTCATCGACATGACCCCGGCCAAGAACCAGCGCGCCGTGGAAGAAAAAGTCCGCGAGTGCCTGGAAGCTGACCGTGCCCGCGTACAGGTCGGCCGCATCTCGCGCTTCGGCCTGCTGGAAATGTCCCGTCAGCGCCTGCGCCCCTCCCTGGGCGAGAGCAGCGGCATCGTCTGCCCGCGTTGCAACGGCACCGGCATCATCCGTGACGTTGAATCGCTGTCCCTGGCGATCCTGCGCCTGATCGAAGAAGAAGCCCTGAAAGACCGCACCGCCGAAGTCCGCGCGCAAGTGCCGATCCCGGTGGCCGCGTTCCTGCTTAACGAAAAACGCAACTCGATCACCAAGATCGAACTGCGCACCCGTGCCCGCATCGTCATCCTGCCGAACGATCACCTCGAGACGCCGCACTTCGAAGTGCAACGCCTGCGTGATGACAGCCCGGAAGCCCACAGTGGCCAGTCCAGCTACGAAATCGCCGCTGCCGCTGCCGAAGTGGAAGAAGTCCAGCCAGCCGCTGCGACCCGTACTCTGGTTCGCCAGGAAGCCGCCGTGAAGACCGCACCGGCGCGTGCCAACGCACCGGTCCCGGCTGAAGTCGCTACACCGGTTGCCGCACCGGCCGCCCTGCCTGAGCCAAGCCTGTTCAAAGGCCTGGTGAAGTCGCTGGTCAGCCTGTTCGCCAGCAAAGAAGAGCCTGCTGCGCCGGTTGTGGTTGAAAAGCCTGCTACCGAACGCCCGGCCCGTAACGAAGAACGTCGCAACGGCCGTCAACAGAGCCGTAACCGCAACGGTCGCCGTGACGAGGAGCGCAAGCCGCGCGAAGAACGTGCACCGCGTGAAGAACGCGCGCCACGTGAAGAGCGTGCACCTCGTGAAGAACGTGCACCTCGCGAAGCCCGTGAAGAGACCCCAACCGTAGCCCGTGAAGAACGCGCACCACGCGAAGAGCGCGCACCCCGTACTCCGCGTGCCCCGCGTGAAGACCGCAAGCCACGTGGCGAGCGTGAAGAACGTGTGCGTGAACTGCGCGAGCCGCTGGACGCTGCACCGGCAGTAGCCGCCGTTGCTGCCGAAGCTGTCAGCGAAGAACGCCCGGCTCGCCAGCCGCGTGAAGAACGCGCCCCACGTGAAGAGCGCCAGCCGCGCCCACCGCGTGAAGAGCGTCAACCACGTGCCGAGCAAGCCGCTGCCACCAGCGAAGAAGAAGTGCTGACCGGTGAAGAGCAACTGCAGGAAGACGGTCAGGACAACGCCGAAGGCGATCGTCCACGCCGCCGCTCCCGTGGCCAGCGTCGTCGCAGCAACCGTCGTGAGCGTCAGCGTGATGCCAACGGCAATGTGATCGAAGGCTCGGAAGAGACCGGCGAGAACGGCGAAGCGGCCACCGCAGAGCCAACGGGCGCCGAACTGGCTGCCGGCCTGGCGGTGACCGCCGCCGTTGCCAGCAGCGTGATCAGCGCACCGGCTGAAGCCCAGGCGCATGAGCAAGCTGAACGCGCTACCGCTGCTGTTGAAGAAACAGCGGCTGTAGAAGCACCGGTTGCCGAGACCCCAGTGGTTGAAGCGCCGGTTGTTGAAACGCCAGTCGTCGAAGCCACTACCCCGATCGAAGCCCCAGTGGTTCCGGAAGTGGAAGTTGCCTCGCCAGTGCGTGAAGTGCGCGACGTTCAGCCAGAAGTCGAAGTGGCTGCTGTCGAGCCTGCACCGGTTGCCGAGCCTCAGCCAGTGGTTGAAGCCGTGGTTGAAGCGCCGGTTGTCGAAGAAGCTGCCCCGGCAGTGCGTGAAGTTCGCGAAGAACAGACCGCCTTCCAGTGGACTGCCGAACCCGCTGCACCGGTTGAAGCGCCAGCACCTGCCCCTGTGGTAGAAGAAGCGCCTGCACCGGTTGCAGAAGTGGTTGCCGAGCCAGCCCCGGTGGTTGAGCCTGCACCCGTGGTTGAAGCGCCCGTAGTTGCTGAAGCACCAGTGGTTGCCGAAGTCGCAGCCCCCGTGGTTGAAGCGGCGCCTGCCAGCGCCCTGACCGAAAACGGCCGTGCGCCGAACGACCCACGTGAAGTGCGTCGTCGTCGCAGGGAAGCTGAAGCCGCCGCGGCTGCAGCCGCTGCCGCACCGGCTGCCGACGCGGTCGAGGCACCTGCCCCGGTTGTTGAAGCCGTGGTTGAGCACAAGGCCCTGGAAGCAGAGCACGAGCCTAAACCCCTCGTCTGATTCCATCGGCCACTAAAAAGCCCCGCCTGAGTGATCAGGCGGGGCTTTTTTATGGGCGTTCAACTTAAGCCTTGTGGAGATCAAGCCTTGTGGAGATCAACGGTGGGAGCTGGCTTGCCTGCGATAGCATCACCGCAGCGTGACTGACACACCGAGGTGCCTGCATCGCGGGCAAGCCCGGCTCCCACCGTTAGTCTGTGCTGAAACTTAGCATCTGCGGTACGTCCACATCCCACAGCACACCGGGATCCTCCACGTGCACTTGCCGCACCACCGCCTGGGAAAATAACGGCTTTGCGCCACGATCACCGCTCAATGCCATCAGTTGCGGCCCCAGCGCCCGACCAAAAGCCACCGGATGCCCGTACTTACCCGCCTGTACCGGCACACTGATGCCATCGTCCTGGACCGCGTCAATCACTCGCTCAAGGGTCGACGACTGAATAAACGGCATGTCCCCCAACACCACCAACCAACCATCGGCTTCACCACTGGCTGCGACGGCGGCCGCGATGCTGTCGCCCATACCTGGCGAGTCCAGCAACAAGACTTCACAGCCATACGCCTTGGCCAAACGAATAACGGCCAGGCGGTCCGGCGAGGTGACGAGCCAGCGCTCTACGATGCACGCTGGCAAGCTTACCAATACCTGTTCGATCACGGGGCGTGTCACACCATCGACGCCTACGCAATCGGCCAGCAACTTGTCTTGATCAGCGCCGGCCTCAGCGCGAAAACGACTGCCCTGCCCGGCTGCCAGCACAATCGCCGTGACCACTACTCAGCCACCACGGGCATTGGTTTCTTCTGCATTGGCGCAACACCGTTCTTGATCGCGACAATTTCCGCCATCAGTGACAGAGCAATTTCCGCCGGTGTATGACTACCGATATGCAACCCGATCGGCCCATGCAGACGTGCAATCGCCTCAGCCGACAACCCCAGCGCCGCCAGGGTTTCCCGGCGCTTTTGCGTATTGACCCGCGAACCGAGGGCGCCAATGTAGAACGCCGATGAGTCGAGCGCCGTCAGCAGCGCCATATCGTCCAATCGAGGGTCGTGCGTCAGGCAGACGATAGCCGTGCGCTCATCCGTCTGGATATTCAGCACCGCCTCATCCGGCATGCCGGGCACAAAGCGGCCATGCTGCTCTTCCCAGCCGTAGACGAATTCTTCGCGCGGGTCGCAGATCAGCACTTCGAAATCCAGCAGGCGCGCCATTTCAGCCACGTAGCGCGACAGCTGCCCGGCGCCGATCAACAGCAAACGCCAACGCGGGCCGTAGATAGCCCGCAGGCGCTCGCCATCAAAGGTCACGACATCGGTCTTGGCCGCGCCGCTCAAGGTGACCTTGCCACTGCTCAGGTCTAGCTCACGCGCGACAATCTGGTGGTCTTCACAGCGCGCCAGCAATTGCGAGACCCAGCCGAATTCATCCACGCGTTCCTCAGTCAGGCGCAACGTGCCGCCGCACGGCAAGCCGAAACGCGCCGCCTCATCGCGGGTGACGCCGTAGGTCACCAACTGCACCGGCGGGCCATCCTCCGGCAAGCGACCATCCTGCAAGCGCGCGATCAAGTCGTCCTCGATGCAACCGCCCGACACCGAGCCGATCACCACACCATCGCCACGCAAAGCCAGCATTGCCCCCGGCGGGCGTGGCGCGCTGCCCCAGGTCTGAACCACGCTGTACAACACCACTCGGTGCCCGGCACGGCGCCATTCGAGCACGCTGCGCAGGACATTCAGATCCACACTGTCCATCAGGTCTCCTACAGCGGATAAAGTATTCACTTACTGTAAAGCAAGCAAAACCCAAAGCGCCACGTCAGAAACGCAAACGCCCCGAACCAGTCGGGGCGTCTGCAGGCTTTGGGTGTTGTTCACACCCTGGGCATTTTACTTGATGGCAGGCGCCGGGCCTTCGGCCACGCCCAGGTCATCTTCCGGACGGGTATCGGAGATACCGGTGCCGCCGGATGCCAACTCGCTGTGCAGCTTGTCGGTGTCCAGTTCTTTAACCCACTTGGCCACAACGATGGTGGCAACCGCGTTGCCCACCAGGTTGGTCAGTGCGCGGGCTTCGGACATGAAGCGGTCAATACCCAGGATCAGCGCCAGGCCGGCAACCGGCAGGTGGCCTACGGCCGACAGGGTGGCGGCCAGTACGATGAAGCCCGAACCGGTCACGCCTGCAGCGCCTTTGGAGGACAGCAGCAGCACCAGCAGCAGGGTGATCTGGTGGGTGATGTCCATGTGGGTGTCAGTCGCCTGGGCGATGAACACGGCAGCCATGGTCAGGTAGATCGAAGTACCGTCGAGGTTGAAGGAGTAGCCGGTCGGAATCACCAGGCCTACTACGGATTTCTTCGCGCCCAGACGCTCCATCTTGATCAGCATGCGTGGCAGTGCGGATTCGGAGGAGGAAGTACCCAGTACGATCAACAGCTCTTCACGGATGTAGCGAACCAGCTTCAACACGCTGAAACCGTGGGCGCGGCAGATAGCGCCCAGCACCACCACCACAAACAGGATGCAAGTGATGTAGAAGCAGATCATCAGCTGGCCCAGCTGCACCAGGGAACCTACACCGTAGGCGCCGATGGTGAACGCCATGGCGCCCAGGGCACCGATTGGCGCGAGCTTCATGATCATGTTGATGATGTTGAACATCACGTGGGCGAAGCGATCGATGAAGTCCAGCACCGGCTTGCCGTAGGCACCCAGGCGATGCAGGGCAAAACCGAAGATCACCGAGAACATCAGTACTTGCAGGATGTCGCCGTTGGCGAAAGCGCCGACGATGGTGTTCGGGATCACATTGAGGATAAAGCCAACCACGCTCTGGTCTGCACCGGCGGTCACGTAGGCCGCGACTTTGGAGGCGTCCAGGGTCGCTACGTCGATGTGCATGCCGGCGCCCGGTTGCACAACGTTGACCACGATCAGGCCGATCAGCAGGGCGATGGTGGAAACAACTTCGAAGTACAGCAGCGCGTAGCCGCCGGTTTTGCCCACCGATTTCATGCTTTGCATGCCGGCGATGCCGCTGACAACGGTGCAGAAGATGATCGGGGCAATGACCATTTTGATCAGCTTGATAAAGCCGTCACCCAGTGGCTTGAGGGCCACGCCGGTCTGCGGGTAGAAGTGACCGAGCAAAATACCGATAACGATTGCGACGATCACCTGGAAATACAGGGATTTGTAGATTGGCTGACGAGTCGTCATTGCAAAGTTCCTCAATCGCACCGTGTGGCAAAGATCCGCCATTGCCCACGACACTTCAATTGCGAACCCTCCTGCACTGGAGGGATTTGTTGTTTGCGAGGCCTGTAGGAACATTCCTGCGCTGTAATCCCTATCGCAAACGCCGTGCCACTTTGCTCTAATCGCCTGAAGGCCTTTAGACATCAGGGCCCAGGACAAACATCACGCCCTCGCCACTGTGGATGAGGTGGCGGAATTCCGCCCACTCACCCCATCTCGTCCTACAATTTGGCGGATATCCGCCTTGTCGCCCTACCCGGTGATGGCTAACATCCGCCACTCCATGGACGAGGCCCTCACATGCGTGAACGTACCATCGCCAGTCACTACGCCCGCGCCGCTCTGGGCGGTGCGCGCCGCGCGGGTTACGACTATTCGGGCCTGCTGCTGCAAGTGGGCATCACCCCGGAACTGCTGAGCGAACCCCGCGCCCGCATCGCCCCTGAGCAATTTACCCGGTTGTTACAAATGCTATGGCTGGGGCTGGACGACGAATACCTGGGGTTTGCCGAAGGCCCGAGCAAGCGCGGCACCTTCGCCATGATGTGCCACGCGCTGATTCACTGCCGCACCCTGGAGAAGGCTCTGGAACGCGGCTTATTATTTTATAGCCTATTCCCGCAGGGGCCGCGCTGGCAGTTGACCAGAGAAGGCGACTTGGCCCGTTTGAGCCTGGACGATTCGCAGCTGTGGGACCCGGACCACTTTCTCAGCGAGTGCCTGCTGGTGATCTGGCATCGCCTGGGCAGTTGGTTGATCGGCCGCCGTATCCGGCTGCAGCAGGCCACGTTCAGCTACCCGATGCCGGCCCATGCGGGCGAATACGACCTGCTGTTCCCGTGCCCTCAGGTATTTGGCGCACCGAACAGCAGCCTGGTGTTTCCCGCCCGATACCTGAGCCTGCCGTTGTTGCAGGACGAGCGCACCCTTAAGCACTTTCTCGAGCGCTCGCCCGCTGACCTGTTGTCGCGGCCCGATGAAGGCGACAGTTTAAGCAGCCAGCTGCGCCGCCTGCTCAGCCGCGACCGCACGCCCTGGCCCGACCTGGAGGCCGTCGCCCAGCACCTGCACATCAGCCCGCAAACCCTGCGCCGGCATTTGCGCGAGGAAGGCACCAGCTTTCAGGCGCTCAAGGATGAGTTGCGGCGGGACATCGCCATTTATCACTTGGGGCGTGCGGATTTGTCGTTGCAGGAGATTGCCGAGCAGTTGGGGTTTTCGGAACCGTCGGCGTTTCATCGGGCGTTCAAGAAGTGGACCGGGCTGACGCCGGGGGCGTATCGGGCGCAAGAAAGCTAGAGCTGGCTTGCCTGCGATGAGGCCAGTAAGGGCAACAAGGATCAAGCCGCCGGAAAGTGAATCTTGAACGCCGCGCCACCCAACGGCGAATCCCCAAGGGTCAGCCGCGCGCTGTAGCTTTCAATGATGTCCTTGACCACCGCCAGGCCGATACCCTGCCCCGGATGCTGACGGTCCAGCCGCTCGCCCCTTTGCAGAATCCGCGCACGCTGATCGGGCGGCACGCCAGGGCCGTCATCTTCGATGCACAGTTCAGTGCCTTCAAGGTTCTCCGTCAGGCTGATGCGCACTTCACTCAGGCACAGGCGATAAGCGTTTTCCAGCAGGTTGCCGAGCATTTCAAGCAGTGCGCCCTTCTCGATCGGCACATCACACTCGGGCGGCAACTCAAGGGTGACGGTCACGCGTTTGTCGCGGTAAACCTTGTCCAGCGTGTCACACAGGCTTTGCAACACCGGTTCCAGGCGCACCTGGTGACGCACCAGGCCACTTTTACGCAGGCTGGCGCGCTGCAATTGGTAGCCGATCTGCTGGCTCATGCGTTCGATCTGCGATTGAAGCACCCAGGCCTGGCCGCGCTCTTCCGGGCGCTGGGCCATGTCCTCACTCACGCCCTGCAACACCGCCAGCGGGGTTTTCAGGCTGTGGGCCAGGTCGTCGAGGGAGTCGCGGTAGCGCGCCCGCTGCTCGCGCTCACTGTGCAGCAAACGGTTGAGCGAGCCGGTCAGGCGCAGCAGTTCGCGGGGGTGTTCTTCGGTGAGGCTTTCGCGGGTGCCGCCTTCGATCTGGTCAAGTTCCTGACTCAAGCGGCGCAAGGCTTGCAGGCCCCAGGTCAGGCCCAGCCACAACAGCGTCAGCAATACCAGCAAGGCCGCGCCGAAACCCAGGTAGAGGTTTTCCTGCAGGCCTTCGAGGGTCAGTTGGTATTCACGCACCGGTTGCAGCGCGACGATACTGAACGCCGCGCTCTTGCCGCCCAGCAGCTTGACCTCGACGTCATACACGAAGAACTCCTGGCCATTGGCTTCGCGAATCCGCGCAAATTCATTACCGCGCCCGTCGTAGCGCGGCTTGTAGTTGATGTTTTCTTCCTGAGTCGCCCGCGAGCGCCAGACCAGATGGCCTTCACGGTCGTAGATGTAACCGAGCAGGCGGCTGTCAGTGAGGTTGAAGCGTTCGTCCGGCAACTGCGCCGGCATCAACAGACGGTTGTTTTCGACCCGCGCGGCGGAAATCAGCGTAGTCACATCCGAGGCCAGGCGCTGCTCGATGGAATCCTGCAGCGCCAGGCTGAACGCGCCTTGCATGGCGGGCAACAAGCCCAGCATAAACAGCACGGCCAGGGTGGTGGCCGCGAGCATCAAGCGCACACGTAGCGAGCGAATCAACGGCAGCGCTCATTGAACAGGTAGCCCAGGCCACGCACGGTGTCGATCGGCTTGAACCCGGCCGGGCCTTCCAGCTTGCGGCGCAGGCGACCCACCAGCACTTCGATCACGTTCGGATCACGCTCGTCGTCATCGGGGTAGAGCTGCTCCATCAAGCGGTCCTTGGCGACCACTTGCTGATGATGACGCATCAGGTACTCGAGAATCCGGTACTCGTAGGCCGTCAGCGCCAGCGGCTGCTCATCCAGCGAGGCTTGTTTGCGATTGAGGTCCAGCAGCAACGGCCCGGCGACGATGGTCGATTGGGTGAACCCGCTGGAGCGGCGCAGCAAGGCGTTCATCCGCGCCTCCAGTTCTTCGAACTGGAACGGCTTGACCACGTAATCGTCGGCACCGGCGGCCAGGCCTTCGACCTTGTCCTGCCAGTTGCCGCGCGCGGTGAGGATCAGGATCGGAAAGGTCTTGGCCTGGCTGCGCAGTTGGCGGATCAGGTCCAGGCCGCCCATGCCGGGCAGGCCCAGGTCGATAATCGCCAGGTCATGGTTGAATTGGCCGGTCTGGTACAGGGCTTCCTCGGCATTGGCCACGGCTTCGACCACATGGCCGCTGTCGGTCAGGCGGGTGAACAGGTGATGGCGCAGCAGCGCCTCATCTTCCACGACCAGCAATTTCATAAGGCTCTCCAAGGCGATTCAACTGTCCGACAGGGGGATATCATAGCGGCCCTGCAAGTCTTGCGGGCGCAGTTTAATGCCATTGTATTGGCCCGTCAGGTGTTCGTAGCCGGTACGGTAGGCAGGTTGCGGCGTGGTCATGCCCAAAGATTGGCCCCAAGGCGCGGCCTGGCCGCCTACCTCTTCGAGGCTCACACGTTGGATCAGGTTGCTGGATTTCCTGGTTTTCTCGCTGCCGAACCCGGCAAAAGCACCGTCCGAAGCCTGAACCCCAGCAGTGGCACCGAGCATGCTTAAGGCCAGAATCAGCTTTTTGATCGCAGTCATTGGGCTTACCTCTACGCGTTTTGGCTGTTAAAGCCAGACTACGCAGGCGCCCCTGAACTCCCCCTGAACGGGCTCTGAACCTGGCCTGAACCGCTGCAGGCTATGCACTGGCGTACCAACTGACGCAAAATACCGCGCATGACGCCTCTACCCGCTTGCTGCACCCCACTCGACGCCCATTGGCCACTGCCCATCCCGCTGCCGGGCACGGTGTTCTTGAGCACGCGATTCGACCCGGCCTTGTTGCTCGCCGATGACTTCCAGCGCAGCGCGGTGCCGCCGCCGGCCAGCATCCAGCGCTCGGTGGCCAAACGCCAGGCGGAATTCCTCGCCGGTCGCCTGTGCGCCCGCGCAGCGCTGCAACAGCTTGACCAACTGGATTGCGTGCCGGCCATCGGTGATGACCGTGCGCCGGTGTGGCCTGGGCATATCAGCGGCTCCATCACCCACAGCACCGGGCATGCAGCGGCCATTGTCGGGCACAAGGCGCAATGGCGCGGGCTGGGGATGGACCTGGAGAACCTGCTGTCATTGGAGCGGGCGGAGCGTTTGGCTGGGGAGATTCTGACGCCCGACGAATTGCAGCGCATGGCACTGGGGCCACGCGAGCAGGTTGCCTTGCTGGTGACGCTGACGTTTTCGGTCAAGGAGAGCCTGTTCAAAGCGCTGTATCCGATTGTGCAAAAGCGTTTCTACTTTGAGCATGCCGAGGTGCTTGAGTGGTCGCAGGCCGGGCGCGTGCGGTTGCGGTTGCTGACGGACCTGTCTGCTGAATGGTGTTATGGCAAGGAGTTGGAGGGGCAGTTTGCGGTGGAGGGGGAGCAGTTGTTGAGTCTGGTGGCGGTCGGCGCCTGATAGATCGCTATCTCGGGCAAGCCCGGCTCCCACCTTAGGTTTGCGAATGCATTCAAAATGTGGGAGCTGGCTTGCCTGCGATGGCGGTCTTAAGTCTTGTCCTGATCCCTGGGCCAACTCAAACTGAAACACGCCCCACCCAGGTTGTTGCTGTTGCTGATCAACGCCCGCCCGCCGTGCCAATAGATAATCCGCCGCACGATCGACAAACCCAGACCATGCCCGCCTGAAGCTCGCGTGCGACTGTCGTCCAGACGCAAGAATGGCGTGAAGATCCGCTCCCAGGCGCTTTCCGGCACGCCCGGCCCGTCATCTTCCACATCGATGCGGCAGCGCACCTGGCCCACTTGATAACTGATCAATACCTGGCTTTGGGCATGGCGCATGGCATTGCTCACCAAATTTTGCAGGGCGCGGTGCAGGTAGCGCGGTTCGGCGTCGACCCAGGCGTCATCCCAATGTGCCGAGGACAGGCAGATGCCACGGGCGACACTGACCTGCGGGCGCAGTGGCGATAATTCGCCGATCACCTGATCGAGCAAGGCATTAAGGTCGACCCGCTGGAAATTCAGCTCCGGCGCGCCTTGCTCCAGGCGGGCGTAGGTGAGCATCTCGTCGACCAGGCCGTCGAGGTCCTGGATATCGCTGTCCATGCCTTCCATATATTTACGCCGCGCCTCTGGGGTGGCGGCGTCGCCGATCATCTCCAGGCCAAAGCGCAGGCGCGCCACCGGGGTGCGCAACTCGTGGGAGACCGCGCGCACCAGCTCGCGCTGGATCGCCAGCAATTGCTGCAAGTGCTCGGCCATGCCATTAAAGGCGGCGGCCAAACGCCCTACCGAATCGGCGCCACGGGCCGGCACACGCACTTCCAGGTTGCCTTTGGCGATGCGCGTGGCCGCTGCTTCCAGGCCTTTGAGGCGCCGTTCGAGCTGACGCACCAAGAGGTACACGATCAACCCGATGAGCGTGAGGCTGATCAACGCGATCAGGATCAGCCACTGCGGCGGGTACGGGTTCATTTGATACAGCGGGCCGATTTCCAGCACCCACGGCGTGCCGACCATACCGGCGAATACGCGGATGGAATCGCCGCCCTTGCCCAGGGCCATCACCGTATCGCCTTCCGCGACGCGGCGGCGCTGGTCGTCATCCATATCCGCCTGATCCAGCGTCATCAGGTGCATCTCAAAGCCAAAACCCTTGGCCTCTTTTATGTCCGCCAGGCGTTGCGGCTGCTCGGCCACCGGGAAGCGCACCAGTTCGTCAGCCAGCAGGTAAATCGTCGCACGCGCCAACTGCTCGCTGATCTGCTGCACTTCACCCGTGAGCACAAGCTGCGACTGTTCGCTGACCAGGCGCAGCACGCGCGCGGCATGCGGGCCGGTCTGCTCCACCAGCACCTGGCCACGTTGCAGGCGATTGCGCTGGGTCAGGTCCAACTGGGCGTCCGCCAAGGGACGCAGTTCCAGGGGAATGCCGAGCAAGCGCTCCCACACCGCCAGGGCGCGCCGGCGCTCGATCGCGCTCATCGGTTGCAGGTTGTCGCCCATCAGCGCGAAGGTGCCGTGGGCCAGACGCTCACGGTACTGGCCGCTGCGCACTTCATTGAGCAGGTGCAGGGCCAGCACGCCGAGCAACGCCACCAGGACCAGCGCCGCGCACATGCCGCCGTAGATGCGCAGGAAGATCGAGTTCACAGCGGCATGTCGGCGGCAGCTTCGGGGACGAACAAGTAGCCTTTGCTGCGAATGGTTTTGATCAGCCGCGGGTGAATCGGGTCGTCGCCGATCTTGGGCCGAATACGCGAGATGCGCACGTCGATGGAGCGGTCCTGGCCGTCGTAGCCAATCCCGCGCAAGGCAATAAAGATTTCTTCGCGGGACAGGATGCGCCCGGCATTCGCCACCAGCAGCCACAAGAGGTCGAACTCGGCGCTGGTCAGCTCGATGCTGCCCTCGTGCAGCCAGGCTTCGCGCAGGGCGTTGTCCACCACCAGCGGGCCGAACTGCAGGCGCCGCTGGTTTTCCACGGCGGCGGGTATTGCCGGCTCGCTGCGCCGCAACAACGCCTGGATTCGCGCCAGCAACAAGCGCGGGCGCACGGGTTTGCACACATAGTCGTCGGCGCCCATGTCCAGGCCCTGCACCTGGTCCATATCGTCGGTACGCGCGGTAAGCATCAGGATCACCCCGTCGTAGCGCTCGCGGACCTTGCGGCAGATGCTCAGGCCGTCCTCGCCGGGCAGCATCAGGTCGAGGATCACCAGGTCCGGTTGTTCGGCGATGATGCGCGCCGCCGCCTGGGCACCGTCACTCTCCACGGACACCTGCAAGCCGTTGCTCTCCAGGTAATCACGGGTCAACTCGGCCAATCGCTCGTCGTCTTCGACGATCAATATTTGCCAGGCTTCTTGCTCCATGCGCTACCTCGCTTCTCATTATTGTCATGTGCGGGAAACACAATGTGGCCTCTCTCTATAGGGGCCGATTGTAGCCATGGGCCAGCCCTCCAGTACACGCCTGGAAATCCATTCGGTGATCGCGTTTTTTTGTGATAGGGTTCGCGCCCTCAAAAAACCAACAGACGGTTTTTGCCTTGGAATATTCGGTGACAAACGGCGTAATCCAGCAGTACTGCGGCCTACACGGGCGTTCCACGTTTCATACACATTTTACCCACAGCGTTATCCACAGGTAGTGCGTTGCTAAGCCCCCCAAAACGCATTATCTTGTACCTCGGCGCTAAAAAAACCCTACATGTAGGGTTTTAAGCGAAAAACCAAACACAAATCAGACAAGAAACTCAAGCGCTTTCTTGCTCCTGTTTGGTTGAACCAAAGCCTTTTTTAAAAGCCCAAACCGCGCACGCGGATGGCAACCGTTTTCCCCGCCCAATTGGCAGAAAACGGTACGGGTGTTGCAGTGCTTGGAGCGAGCAACTGTCACCCGGCAGGAATACGGCCAAGGGCTCTTTGAAGCTCCGAACCGAAGACTTCGGCATGGAAGCGGCGCGATGAGCTCCCTTCCTCCTGTCCCGAAGTTGTTATGCCAGGCCCAGGCCTGTTGTAAGTGCTTCAGGACGGAACGGTGGGCACCTTGATGGTGCCCAAATAAATATAGAATGTGGAGACAACCCCCCATGCAAACCGACACAACTCGCGAGAACCCGCAGGGCTCCGTGCCGCAGGCCGCCGATTCGAACCTGGATCTGTCCGCCACCGCACCTGGCCAACTGCGCGTGATCAAGCGTAACGGCACTGTCGTTCCTTACACCGATGACAAAATCACCGTCGCCATCACCAAAGCGTTTCTTGCAGTTGAAGGCGGCACCGCTGCTGCCTCGTCGCGCATCCATGACACCGTTGCCCGCCTGACCGAACAGGTTACCGCGACCTTCAAGCGTCGCATGCCGTCGGGCGGCACCATCCACATCGAAGAAATCCAGGACCAGGTTGAACTGGCCCTGATGCGTGCCGGCGAGCAGAAAGTGGCGCGCGACTACGTGATCTACCGTGACGCCCGCTCCAAGGAACGTGCCGTGCGCACACCGGCTGAAGAAGCGGCCGTGCAAGCTCACCCGTCGATCCGCATTACCCTGGCCGACGGCAGCTTTGCTCCGCTGGACCTGGGCCGCCTGAACACCATCATCACCGAGGCCTGCGAAGGTCTGGAAGAAGTCGACGGTGACCTGATCCAGCGCGAAACCCTGAAGAACCTGTACGACGGCGTGGCCCTGACCGACGTCAACACCGCTCTGGTGATGACCGCCCGTACCCTGGTTGAACGTGAGCCGAACTACTCGTTCGTGACCGCGCGCCTGCTGATGGACACCCTGCGTGCCGAAGGCCTGGGCTTCCTGGGCGTGGCCGACAGCGCCACCCACCACGAGATGGCTGACCTGTACGCCAAGGCCCTGCCGGCCTACATCGCCAAGGGTATCGAATTCGAATTGCTGAACCCGATCCTGGCCACCTTCGACCTGGAAAAACTCGGCAAGGCGATCAACCACGAGCGCGACCAGCAGTTTACCTACCTGGGCCTGCAAACCCTGTACGACCGTTACTTCATCCACAAGGACGGTGTGCGCTTCGAACTGCCGCAAGTGTTCTTCATGCGCGTGGCCATGGGCCTGGCGATTGAAGAGAAGCACAAAGAAGACCGCGCCATCGAGTTCTACAACCTGTTGTCGTCCTTCGACTACATGTCGTCGACCCCAACCCTGTTCAACGCCGGCACCCTGCGTCCACAGCTGTCGAGTTGCTACCTGACCACCGTGCCGGATGACCTGTCGGGCATCTACCACGCGATCCACGACAACGCCATGTTGTCCAAATTCGCTGGCGGCCTGGGCAACGACTGGACCCCGGTGCGTGCCTTGGGTTCGTACATCAAGGGCACCAACGGCAAATCCCAGGGCGTTGTACCGTTCCTGAAAGTGGTCAACGACACCGCCGTTGCGGTCAACCAGGGCGGCAAGCGCAAAGGCGCTGTGTGTGCGTACCTGGAAACCTGGCACATGGACATTGAAGAGTTCATCGAGCTGCGCAAGAACACCGGTGATGATCGTCGTCGTACCCACGACATGAACACCGCCAACTGGATCCCTGATCTGTTCATGAAGCGTGTCTTCGATGACGGCCCGTGGACCCTGTTCTCGCCATCCGAAGTGCCGGACCTGCACGACCTGACCGGCAAGGCCTTCGAAGAGCGTTACGAGTACTACGAAGCCCTGTCCCAGTACCCAGGCAAGATCAAGCTGTTCAAGACCATCCAGGCCAAAGACCTGTGGCGCAAAATGCTGTCCATGCTGTTTGAAACCGGCCACCCATGGCTGACCTTCAAAGACCCGTGCAACCTGCGCAGCCCGCAGCAGCACGTGGGCGTGGTCCACAGTTCGAACCTGTGCACCGAGATCACCTTGAACACCAACAAGGACGAGATCGCCGTTTGCAACCTGGGCTCGATCAACCTGCCGAACCACATCGTCAACGGCAAGCTGGACACCGCCAAGCTGGAACGCACCGTCAACACCGCCGTACGCATGCTCGATAACGTAATCGACATCAACTACTACTCGGTGCCACAGGCGCAGAACTCCAACTTCAAGCACCGTCCGGTCGGACTGGGCATCATGGGCTTCCAGGACGCCTTGTACCTGCAGCACATTCCGTACGGTTCGGACGCTGCGGTCGAGTTCGCCGACAAGTCCATGGAAGCGGTCAGCTACTACGCGATCCAGGCTTCCTGCGACCTGGCCGACGAGCGCGGCGCCTACGAGACGTTCCAGGGTTCGCTGTGGTCCAAGGGCATCCTGCCGCTGGACTCACAACAGATCCTGATCGAGCAGCGCGGCCAGAAGTACATCGACGTTGACCTGAACGAAACTCTGGACTGGGCGCCGGTACGTGCCCGTGTGCAGAAAGGTATTCGTAACTCCAACATCATGGCCATCGCACCGACCGCAACCATCGCCAACATCACTGGCGTATCGCAGTCGATCGAACCGACTTACCAGAACCTGTACGTGAAATCGAACCTGTCGGGCGAATTCACCGTGATCAACCCGTACCTGGTTCGCGACCTCAAGGCCCGCGGTCTGTGGGACTCGGTCATGATCAACGACCTGAAGTACTACGACGGTTCGGTGCAGCAGATCGAGCGCATCCCGCAAGAACTCAAAGAGCTCTACGCGACGGCCTTCGAAGTGGACACCAAGTGGATCGTTGACGCCGCCAGCCGTCGTCAGAAGTGGATCGACCAGGCGCAGTCGCTGAACCTGTACATCGCCGGTGCCTCGGGCAAGAAGCTTGACGTGACCTACCGCATGGCCTGGTACCGTGGCCTGAAAACCACTTACTACCTCCGTGCCCTGGCCGCGACCAGCACCGAGAAGTCGACCATCAACACCGGTAAGCTCAACGCTGTTTCCAGCGGCAACCACGGTGATGATTCGGTGCTGGCTGCTCCAGCCGGCCCGGCGCCAGTGCCAAAGGCTTGCGCGATTGACGAGCCGGATTGCGAAGCTTGCCAATAAGCTGAGCGGTTGCTGAAAAGCCCGTTAACTCTTTTGGGTTAACGGGCTTTTTTATTGCAGCTTGTCTGTCACGCTATACAAATGCGTATGCCTCTCCCGGATCCTCCCTTCCAGGTCGACCACCTCGCCCGCCCCATAACTCTACGCGGCCGCCAATAACTGCCATCGAATGGTGATCGTAGTTCACAACCCCCAACGCACCACGGGCAAGTTCGTCACTCGATGACTGCCTGTACAAGCCTTTGAGACCCAGACGATCCAGCCCCTCATTACGGTGTTCACCGTCATTCAAACTCACTAATGCATCAAGGTAACTTCTTTTGGCGTTGTGATCGTTCCCATAACCAAACCCATTATTACCTTCCATCTGCGCACGTTTGGCGCTGGCGGCGTACATAAAGTTGGCGTTGGTCATCATTTGCGGATCATTCCCCATGAACCGAGCCTGTTGCGCCGCCTGCGTTAATTCATTCCGGCTCAGATGGAGTTGAAACCCATCCTTCATCTGCACGTCCCATCCATCGCCTGCTGCTTTCACATCCCTGAACACGTCAGTAGCTTTCTTGCCAAACTTCATCATCGCGGCCTTTATGGCCGACACAGTGATGCAGTTTCCGTCTGGCCCCTGCCTGAAGCCACTCCAGATGTTGTCGAGTTCCCTGCCCATGCCAGGTTTTTCCCCGGGGTTGCTTTTGTCGGGCGTGTAGTTAGTGAATTGAGCTCCTTGAGTAAAGGGTTTGCTGCTCATGGACTCTACGGAGCCGAAATTACTGGGATTGACCGTGCCACCACCACCACCACCACCACCACCACCTGGTGACGGTTGAGGTGCTGGCGCAGGCGCTGGTGACGGCTCATCCGGGAACAGATCCGGAAACAGCTTCTTCAACAACGCGAGCAAATCGCTGGAGGCGTCCTTCTTCAACGCCTCAAGGATCTCCTTGAACTTCTCCTCCCCCAGCTCCTTGCGTTTTTTATTGAGCTTGTCCCGCAGGTCCTGGGCGGTTTGGTTTTTATTGCCCTTTTCGGCCTCATCCAACTGTTTGAGCATCTGGGCGACGGTTTTTTTATCGGCCTCGGCGTCATCCTTTTTTTCCTCTGTACGGCTTACGCCCCACAGATTCTGCCCCGCCCCCGCGCCGCCCACGTCATAACGCACACCTCCGGCCCCATGGCCAGACATCGACGAATTCCACATACCAGCCCCCGTAAGATCCAATACCTTTAAGTCCGATAAGTGGAATGAACGGCGTAGTCGGTTCCAGCAAAAGCATGTCGGGTCGTAATCGAGCGCAGGGTGGGAATTATTTCCAGCCAAATTGCACGCAAAAAAAAGCCCCTCGCGTGAGGGGCTTTCGTTCGCAGCAGTGTCAGGCCAACCGCATCAGGTCATCTGAATAATGGTCTGCATGATGGTGCTCTGGGTGGAGATGGTCTTGGCGTTCGCCTGGTAGTTGCTCTGGGCCTTGATCAGGTCCACCAGCTCGTTGGTCAGGTTGACGTTGGAGTTTTCCAGGGACTTGGACACGATCGACCCCAAGGTACCGGATTGCGGAGCGTCGTAACCCGGCTGGCCCGAGGCGAAGGTCTCTTTCCAGGTGGTGCCACCCGAGGGCTGCAGGCCCTGTTCATTGTTGAAGCTGGCCAGGGAGAGCTGGCCAATGGACTTGCTCTGCTGGTTGCTGAAAGTGGCGAACAGCACGCCGTTACCGTCGATGTTCAGGCCGGTGATCTGGCCGGTGGCGTAGCCATCGGTGACCGGAGGGTTACGGTAGGTGGCCGAGTTGTACTGGGTGATGTTGCCCATGTTGATGGCAATCCCGCCAGGGTTGGCATTCGCGCCGTTTTTGGTCCACACACCATTGGTCACCGTACCCGGCACCCAGCCGGTCAGCTGCAAGGTGGTGCTGGAGGTAGTGCCGGTCACAATCCCGGTGAGTTTGCCGGAGCCGTCAAAGCTCAACGTCGATGCCACCGGTGGCGTCGAGCCTGTGCCGGTAGGCGCCGAACCGTCAGGGTTACGGCCGTCGATCAGGGTGTAGGACTTCCAGGTGTTGGAGTCGGTTTTGACCAGGTACTGCACCATCGGGTGCGCGTTACCCTGCGTGTCATACAACGTGGTGTTGTACTGGGTGCTGAACGAGCTGGACTCGGTTGGATCGAACGGGTGGGCCGCCTGGTCGATCACCGGCGAGGAAGAGTTCAGGTTACTGGTGGAGTCCACTTTGGTGGACGCCTTGGGCGGCAGGTTCGACAGGTTCAATTGCAGGTCGGTCAGCGCGCCTTTGATGATGTTGCCATCGGCGTCCGCTGCGTAGCCTTGCAGGCGCGAGGTGCCGGTGTTGTTGGTGATAAAGCCGTCTTTGTCCGCACGGAAAGTGCCGCTGCGGGTGTATTCCAGCGAACCGTCACTGCCCTTCTGCACGAAGAAACCGCCGCCCTGGATCGCCATGTCCAGCAAGCCGCCGGTGTTGTTGACGTCACCCTGGGTGAACTGCTGGGACACTGCCGCCAGGTTCACGCCGCTGCCGACACTGTTCTGGCCGGTGCCCAGTTTGGACGCCGCGTAGATGTCGGAAAATTCCGCGCGGGACGCTTTGAAACCGGTGGTCGCAACGTTGGCAATGTTGTTGCCGGTCACGTCCAGTTGTTTGTTGGCCGCATAGAGGCCGCTAAGGCCGATGTTAAAAGACATGTTTCTCTCCTTCTGCCGTATTTAGCCGGCTCTATGTACCGATAGTCTGAATTTGCGACAGCTTGACGCTGCCCATGCCGCCTGCAAGGTTGAGCAGCATTTCGCCGCCGGTCTTGCTCAACGTCACACTGGTGACCGTTGCCGGCAGCGACGTCAACAGGGCAACCGAGTCGCCTTTGTCATTCTTGGTGCTGGCCGCGAAGGTGTAAGTGCCGGCGGGGGCGACTTCGCCATTGTCGTTCTTGCCATCCCAGATAAAGCTTGAATCGCCGGCGCTTTGGGCGCCCATGTCGATGGTGCGCACCACGTTGCCGTCTTTGTCGGTGATTTTCACCGAGACGTTGCCCGTCGCTGCCGTCACTGCCACCGAGCCGGTCATGCTTTTGCTGGTATCCACCATGGCCTTGTCGGTCTGGGTGATGATCGAACGCCCGACCAGCGACGACGCCTGCAGCGCTTGGGAAGAGCTGAAGTTGCTGGAGATCGCATTCACCGAGTCGTTCAGGGTGTTGATGCCTTCCAGGCTGCTGAATTGAGCCAACTGCGCCACGAAGGCGCCGTTATCTTGAGGCGACAGCGGGTTCTGGTTTTTCAGCTGGGTCACCAGCAATTGCAGGAACGCGTCCTTGCCCAGCGCCTGGTTGCCCGTGGCCGCCTTGGCGGCACCTTCAAGGCCGCTGTTATCTGTAGCAGTCTTGACCTTGGAGTTGAACAGGTCCTGAACCGCCGAGTTGGGTGTAGAAGTGGTATCAACAATGGCCATTATTTGGCGCCCCTTATCACTGACCCAGGGTCAGGACCTTCTGCATCATGGTTTTGGCGGTGTTCATCATTTCCGCGTTGGTCTGAAACGAGCGGCTGGCGGAAATCATGTCGGCCATTTCCTCAACCACGTTGACGTTGGGGTAGTACACATAGCCCTTTTCGTTCGCGGCGGGGTGGTTCGGCTCGTAGCGGGCTTCCAGGTTGCTCTGGTCCTCGACCACACCGAGCACCTGCACGCCTTGCCCGGCCGCATCCTGATTCTGGAACAGCGAATCACCGCTGCCGCTCTGGCCGGCCTGACCACCCTGAAACATGGTGGCGAACACCGGGTGGCGGGCGCGGTAGGTCTGGTCAATGCTCGAAGACACGGTCTCGGCGTTGGCGATGTTACTGGCGACGGTGTTCAAACGCGTGGTCTGCGCGCTCATGCCACTGCCGGCAATATTGAAAACACTGGCGAGGGACATGGCTTACTCTCCGCGCAGGGCTGACATCAGCCCTTTGAATTTGCTGTTAAGCAGGGTGAAGCTGGCCTGAAAGTTCACCGAGTTCTCGGCGTAGGCCGATTGCTCCAGCTGGGCGTCGACGGTGTTCTGGTCGATCGATGGCTGCATCGGCGTGCGATACAGCAGCGACTCGTCCCCATTGCTCAGGCCTTGCGCTTCGATATGACGGCTGTTGGTCATGTTCAAGGCGAAGGTGCCGTTCTTGGTCTTGTCCTGCTGCGCGGCGAGCACGGCGGAAAAGTCCAGGTCCCGAGCCTTGTAGTTCGGGGTGTCGGCGTTGGCAATGTTGTTGGCCAGGACTTCGGCACGCTGAGCGCGGAAGCCCAGGGCTTGTTCGTGGATACCGAGCGCTTTATCGAAGCTGATGCTCATGGCGGAAACCTTTAGGCTGACCTGCTTTTCGTATCTGGGTTATAGCAAGGCCCATGCCAATTCGCTGCATGCCCGTAAATCAAGGGGTTGCGCGGGATTTGCCGGCGGCAATGCCAGAAAAGCGGCAATGGGCTTCCGCGTGGCGCCAGTAAAGCGGCAATGGCGGTTGCCGCTTTTACTGCCGGTGGCAAACGCTAAACAGGCTGCCCCTGCGCGCCGGCGGCTTTGACCGTTCGTCTGCACTGTCATTTCTGACAGTTGTCGCGCCTGCCCTTCTACGCGCCTTATCTCGCAACCCCCTACATGCGAAAAGCAGAGGCACAACATGCTGACTATTCCTCCCCTCCGATTCGTCCTGCAGGACAACGCGCTACCCATTCCAAACCTGCAGACCAAACTGCTGATCGGTAAAACAGTTGAAATGACTTGCGCCTTTGCCATCAAGACGGGTGATCTGATCGTCGCAAACGTGATCGGCGAAAACGGCAGAACGTACAACCTGAGCTATGAGGCAGAGGAAGACGAGGCCGAGCTCAACTTTCCGATACTCAAATCATTCATTACCCGTAAGTCAGGCACCAATGTGTTTTTATTGCTACGCATTCGGCGTGGCAGCCGCGACGTGTACTTTGCGCCGACGTCAACCGTGTCCATCGACGCAGGCGTTATTGTTGTGCCTCTGCCTGGCACAGTGTGGGATTTCGCCGATGGCACGTTCCAAGGCTGGGTACCTCAGTCAGTTTATGCAGGCGGGGTGCTGCACGTCGTCGACGGCAGCGTGGTCGTTGACCTGCCCAGCAGCCAGGTAACCAGGGCTCACATCATCACTCGCCCCGTATCGGTCATCGCTGGGCGCACCTACGATTTCAGCTTTGATGTCTTAGGTGGTACACCCGCTGGAGATGGCTCGACGCTGTACCTGACGATTAACGGCAGCCGAATCGGTGCCAACGTACAAAACATAACCAACGCATCAACTCAAACCGGAACCGGGACATTTACCGCAGGCAGTACCGGCACTGTGCATTTGGGTATTTTCAACGAGACCATCCCCGGCAAGGACAATCTTCTGTTTCTGGGCAATATCCGAATGACACCCAGGCCCTAACCACCGCCCGTAAAAAAAACCGGCGCTCGGCGCACATAAAAACGGGAAGCCTTTGCGGGGCTTCCCGTTTTTTTTGCTCAAGCCACCGTCACTTGGCCTGATAAATGATGCCTGGGCTGCATTGCACCATCTGGTAATGGTCCGGTAGCCCGTTGAGCGCTTCGGACGCGCCAAGAAACAGATAGCCCCCGCGCTTGAGCGTACCGTGAATGCGCAGCAGGATGTCCTTCTTCACCTCTGCCGAGAAGTAGATCAGCACATTGCGGCAGAACACCATGTCGAACTTGCCGAGGCTGGCATAGCTGTCGAGCAGGTTGAACGAGCGAAACTCCACACGGCTCTTGATCGGCGCCTTGACCGCCCAGCGCCCGGCCCCTTTGGGGTCGAAGAAGCGTTGCAGGCGCTCCTGGGACAAACCACGGCCCAGGGCCAGGCTGTCGTACTCGCCGGTCTTGCAGTTGGTGAGCATGGTGCCGGACAAATCGGTGGCGACAATCTGCGCGCCGGCCTTCAATTGGCCCATGTTCGTGCGCTCGAACTCATCGATCGACATCGAGATCGAGTACGGTTCCTGCCCCGAAGAACAGGCGGCCGACCAGATGCGCAGGCGCTGGCCGGGGCTGGCCTTGATGGCCTCCGGCAGCACTTTGTTCTTGAGCACTTCAAAGGGGTAGGTATCACGAAACCACAAGGTTTCGTTGGTGGTCATGGCATCTACCACCATTTCCTTAAGCCCACTGCGCGGCTGGCCCTGGATGCGCTGCACCAACTCGCCCAGGGACTTGATGCCCTGCTGCTCCATCAGTTTGTTGAGACGGCTGGATACCAGGTACTGCTTGTTTTCACCGAGCAATATGCCACAGGCTTTTTCCAGGAAGACCCGGAACTGTTCGAAATCCAAATTACCCGTAGACAATGATACCGCCTCTTAAATCGTGTGACCGCCAGGAGGAAATCCCCCTAGCCGTGATCTGCTGCCTTGATCCGGTCGACTACCCGGGATGCCAGGTCATCAGGGCGGAATTTGGCCAGGAAGTCATCGGCACCGACCTTCTTGACCATCGCCTGATTGAATACGCCCGACAAGGAAGTATGCAGGATGATATGCAATTTTTGCATGCGTGGGTCGTTACGTATTTCGGCCGTGAGGGTGTAGCCGTCCATTTCCGGCATTTCAATGTCGGAGATCATCATCAGGAACTCTTCCTCCGGCTTCTTGCCTTCGTCCACCAACTTGCGCAGGTAATCCAAGGCCTGGCGACCATCGTTCAAGGCCACCACTTCCACGCCGACGGTTTGCAGGCAACGGCTGACCTGCTTGCGCGCCACCGAGGAGTCGTCCACCGTCAGCACACGCAGTGACACTGCCTTGTGCGCGGTTTCGGCGTCTACCACGCCAACCGAAATGGTTTCCGAGGTGGGGGCGACTTCGGCGAGGATCTTTTCCACGTCGATGATTTCGACCAACTGGTTGTCGACCCGCGTCACCGCCGTGAGGTAGTGATCGCGCCCGGTGCCCTTGGGCGGCGGATGGATCTCCTCCCAGTTCATGTTGACGATGCGTTCCACCGAGCGCACCAGGAAACCCTGGGTCTTGGTGTTGTATTCGGTGATGATCACAAAGGGGCTTTCGCGGTCCTGCAACCCCGAAGAACCGGTGGCCATGGCCAGGTCGAGAATCGGAATGGTCGCGCCTCGGATATTCGCTACGCCGCAGACCACCGGGCTGGATTTAGGCAATATGGTCAGCTTGGGGCACTGCAGCACTTCCCGCACTTTAAACACATTGATGCCGTACAGCTGCTTGCCGTCCAGGCGAAAAAGCAACAGTTCCAGGCGATTCTGCCCTACCAGCTGTGTGCGCTGGTTTACTGAGTCCATTACTCCTGCCATGCCTTGACTCCTACGCTAAAACCTTTGGCTATACCTACAAGGGCAACGACGCTCACCCAACACTAAACGGCACGGGCTTTGCTATTTATTGGTCTATGAACCTTAAAACGACAGTTTTCCGACGCATCCCACGGTATCGCAGATTGCTCTGCGCAACGATGGCTTTGCTTGCCTTGGGCTCGGGCACCACGGCTCGCGCAGATAATGTCACCTTGCCTGATCTCCTTATCGGCGTCACCCAAGGCTTTCTTGAGTTCACTGTAGAAGATTATCTGGCAACCACCCAAACGCCGGGGCGTTACGAAATCCAGGTCAACCAACTGGACCCGCGCCTGCGCATGCCCATGTGCGACAAGGAATTGACGGCGAGCCTTGAAAGCCCGGCCCAACCCATCGGCCGCGTGACGGTAAAAGTGCGCTGCGAGGGCGCCTCACCCTGGACCGTGTTTGTGCCGGCGCAGGTCAAACTGTTCCGCGACGTAGTGGTCGTCACACGCCCGCTCAAACGCACCGGCATCATTGGTTTCGAAGACGTGGCCCTGCGTGAACGCGACATCAGCCTGATCAACCAGGGCTACCTCACCGCTGTGGACCAAGCCATCGGGCAGAAACTGACCCGACCAATGGTCACCGACCAGGTTATTACGCTGGTGCATCTGGAACAGGCTGAGGTGATTCGCAAGGGCGACCAGGTGGTGATTTCCGCCAGCAGCGGTGGGCTGACGGTGAAAATGCCGGGGGAAGCGCTGTCCAATGGCGGGATGAGCGAGCAGATCCGGGTCAAGAACCTCAATTCCAACCGTGTGATCAAGGCGCAGGTGACGGCGCCGGGCCAGGTCGAGGTGGCACTATAGATCACTGGTGTGAAACGCCAGGTTTTCCTACACTGTGCGTGGGATGTCGACCTGTACAGGTTTATTGTCAATCGAGCCTAAAGTTTGTCCGGGTATGGCCGAAAACATGGCAAGCGTCCAAATACCCAGAGGTTTTTTTAACATGGTCATTGATTTCAGTCGTTTAAATAACACCCAGGCTTTGCCGGGCAATACGCGCACCAGCGGGGCAAAGGACGGCGTAGACGCCAAGTCCCAGCCAGCACCTGCCGCCAAGGCAGAACAGGCCAGCGCCAGCCAGAGCGGGGAATCGGTACACCTGAGCAATGAGGCTCAACAGTTGCAGAAGGTCACTGACTCGCTGCGCGATCAACCCGTTGTCAATAAAGCCCGCGTGGCCGAATTGAAGCAGGCAATCGCTGATGGCAGCTATAAAGTCGACAGCAACCGTGTAGCCAGCAAGCTGCTTAACTTCGAAGCCGAGCGCTAGGCAAAGGCCTGCGCAGGGCTTGTGGACGCTTAAAACCCAAGGCCAGCCATGCACCACGACGAACATTTGCTTGAACTGATCATTGATGATCTGGCGCCGACGCAACTTCTGCTCGAGCTGCTCAAAGAAGAATCCCTGGCCCTCTATGGCCGGGATATGCGCTTGCTGGAGGAAATCCTGGCGCGCAAACAGTCGCTGATCGTGCTGCTGGAGCAGCATGGCAAGAAGCGCAGCGAAATTCTCATCAGCCTCGGCCTGCCGGCTGATCATGACGGCCTGGCACAACTGGCCAGCCACTCCTCGGTAGGCGATCAGTTGCTGGCGCAGAGCACCGCACTCAATCAATTGCTGGCCCAGTGCCAGGAAGCCAACCTGCTCAACGGCCAGTCGATCCAGCTGCAGCAGGCTACGACCGCCAACCAGTTGCGCATACTCCACGGCGGAGAGCCTCCTGCGCTGTACAACGCCCAGGGTTCCACCTCGCGACTGGTAAAGCCAAGCACCCGCAGCCAAGCCTGACGCCGGTTTACAGCGCGCCCTATCCAAGGCGCGTTACATACTGGCAAAATGCCGGTTCTTGCGTGTAGTCGTATTTTGCCTGGAGATGGAAGAACCGTGTTCAACGCCCTTAATGCGGAAGATGCTCCGCAGCCACCCAAGGTGCTCACCACGCCTCTGGAAATCGCCAGCACGTTGCGGATGCTGCAAGAAAGCCATGACCCGCTGATCATCACTTTTCATGAACGCAGCCAGCGGTTTCAAAGCTATCTGGTGGATATTGATCGGGACAGCAAAACGCTCGCCCTCGACGAAATGATCCCCCGTGACGGTGAACGCTACCTTGAAAATGGCGAACCGTTCCGCATTGAAGGTTTCCATGATGGCGTGCGAATCGCCTGGGAAAGCAACGGCACGCTGACCATCAGTGAAAAAGGCGGCCATCGCATCTACACCGGCAGCATGCCCGACGAGGTGGTCTACCATCAGCGTCGCAATGCCTTTCGCGCCGCATTGAAGCTGGCACAACTGGTCAGCATCGAGCTGGGTGGCGAAAAGCTCAAGGCACCGATCAGCGGCAAGCTGCTGGACATCTCCGCCACCGGCTGCAAGCTGCGTTTTGAAGGCGACATCGCCGATCGCCTGCAACTGGGCCAGGTCTATGACCGCTTTATCGCCGCCCTGCCCTTCGGCAGCATGACCACTTCGGTGGAACTGCGTTACCTGCACTTCGAAGACAAGATCAACACCACCTTCGCCGGCGTGCGCTTTCACAACATGAGCGGCCTGGTACAGCGCCAGGTTGAACGTTTTGTGTACCAGTTGCAGCGCGAAGCGCGGCGCTTTGACAAGGACGACGACTTTTAAACCTTAAAGGCCGCGTCAATAAAAACGGGCAGATCCTGATGGGATCTGCCCGTTTTTGCTTTCAGGGGCGTGCCCTGCTCAAGTCATGAGGATGCTCGTCCGGCCCCAGAGGCTCCGGCGGCCCTTCAAAAGCGGGTTCATCCGCGGGTTGTTGCGGGTCAGTTTCGGTTTCAGGTTCCGGCTCAGGCACAACGTTCTGCATTTGCTCCTGCACCACCGCCTCATCCACCCGCGGGTCGAGGCACGCCACCAGCGGCGAGCTGGACATACTGTCAGGCATTGCCACGTGATGCAGTGGCGCATCATCCACTTGGTGCAGGTTGGTTACCGCCTTCGGCCGGATACGCCATACCAGGATCAATGCACACAGGCTGAAAAACGCATACAGCATGTGGCTGCCGAACAGCTTCATCACCACGCCCGCCAACAGCGGCCCGACACTCGCGCCGATGCCGTAAGTCACCAGCAACATGGCCGTCAGCGACACGCGGCGATCACCTTCCACATGGTCATTGGAGAACGCCACCGCCAAGGGATACAGGCAGAACTGCACCAGGGAACACAGGAAGCCGGCCACGAACAGCACTTCCAGCGGCACCTGGGTCATTACGGCCAACGGCAACGCCGCCACTGCCAGGCACAAGGCAAAGCAGCGAATCAGCAGGGCGCGATCATAGCGGTCCGACAACCAGCCCAATGGCCACTGCACCAACAAACCGGCAAAAATGCAGCTACCCATAAACAGACCGACCTGCTCGGTGCTCAAGCCTTGCTGCGAGGCATACAGCGGCGCCAGGCCGTAGAACGAGCCGACGATCAGCCCCGCGCCCAGCACTGTGCTCAGCGACTGCGGCACACGCTTGATAAAGAAGCGCGGCTCCATGGGCGCCGGGTGCAGCGGCGCCGGGTGAATGCGTCGGGTCATGGCCACCGGCACCAGGCACAAGGCAAAGCACAAGGCCACCAGCATGAGCAACTCAAGGCCAAGTTCAGGGTGCATGACCAGGATCAACTGACCCAGCACCAGCCCGAGATAGGACGCGATCATGTAACCGCTGAACACCACGCCACGCTGCTTGGCGTCCGCCTGCTCATTGAGCCAGCTTTCGATGACCATGTACTGGCACATCATCCCCAGGCCCACGATCATCCGCAGCACAATCCAGGCCGGCAGCCAGTTGATCAGGCCATGGCCCAACACCGCCGCGCCGACAATCCCGGCACAGGTGGCATACGCGCGAATATGCCCGACGCGGGCGATAAGCCGATGGCCGATCTTGCCGCCCAGCACCAGGCCGAAGTAGTTGGCCGCCATCAAGGCACCCACCCACAGGCTGTCGACGTGGTCGGCTGCCAAACGCAAGGCAAGGTAAGTGCTGAGCAGGCCGGACCCGATCAACATCATCAAGGAGGCGAAATAAAGGGCTCGAAAAGATTTCCAGATCTGGCGCATCGGCGTTCCGAGCGGCTCCTTGAAGTGAGGGACAGGGCTATCAGCATGATAGTCCGGGGTTGCCGGGAGCGGACAGAAGCAGCGGGCCGTTTTCCGGGGAATATTTTTGCTTAATCGTTCAGACGCTGCCTGGTCGCATGCAGGGTACATATGCAACGTACAAAAGTACGCGAGTACGCGAAACACACGGCGCCCCTGCTGTGAACCCTGCTTGGCGGCAAGGTTCGACCGGTGTTGCCGGTGCGCACAAAAAAGCCCTGCCAGGACAACCTGTGCAGGGCTTTTGAAGATGGTGTCCCAGGGCCGGTTCGAACCACAACCTTCCCCTTAGGAGGGTCAATTCAGGCCCAGTGGGTACAGCCACAAGCCCAATATTATTGGGCCTTTTAGTCCCATTGAGTCCGTGAACATCGAACGGTATAGTGCTTTTTGCTGCCACCCTGCTGTCACGGTCGAACCCTTGAAAACCAAAATCACTCAGAAGCTAATTGGCAGCCTAGCCGCCGAGGCGAAAGCATACCGCGTGCATGACACCGTGCAACCCGGTTTCTTCATTCGCGTACTGCCCAGCGGTCACAAGTCCTACATGGTCACGTGGGGCCGAAACAAGAACGCCACCCTCGGGCGTGTCGGCGTGCTTACTCTTGACCAAGCCCGCACCGAGGCCGCCCAGTACTTAGCCGATGCGCACGCCCATGGCGAGCCTCTGGCCATCGCCCAGGGCCGCAAGGGGTCAGCCCTGCCCTCGCTGCGCGACTTTATCGACGACAACTATATGCCGTGGTTCAAAGCCCATCACAAAGGCCATGAGAAGACGCAGCACACCCTCAACAATAACTTCGACCCAATCATGCCCCAGCGCTTGGACGCGATCACCGGGCGAGACCTGGAGCTGATCCGCACAGGATGGATGCAGGCCGGCAACAAGCCCTCCACGGTCAACCGGAAAATGGGCTCTATCAGCGGAGTATTCAGCCGAGCGGTCGAGTGGGATTACATCGACGAGCATCCTCTGGCCAAGCTGAAACAGCTCAAAGTCGACTCAAAGGGGGTGATTCGCTACCTGGCTGCCGACGAGACCAAGCGCCTACGCGAGGCCTTGGATGCTCGACAGAATGAAATGAGGGTCGAGCGTGAGAGTGCGAACATTTGGCGGGCGGACCGCCACAGAGAACCGATGCCAAGCCTGCTGCAACTGCCCTTCACCGATCACCTGAAGCCAATGGTTTTGGTATCGTTGAATACCGGCATGAGGCGCGGAGAGCTGTTCGACTTGAAATGGTCAGCGGTGAACTTCGACACGAAGACAATCACAGTCGCCGGGGCCACCACCAAGACAAGCGATACGCGCCACATCCCGATGAACAAAGAGACTGTTGGTGTGCTAGAAGCCTGGAAGAAGCAGGTGAGCAAGTCGCCGTATGTGTTCCCAGGTCAGGGCGGCGGTCGCTTTGAGGACGTGAAAAGCGCCTGGCTCAAGTTGCTAGAGCGGGCGCAGATCGACGGGTTCCGCTGGCACGATATGCGCCACGACTTCGCTTCACGCCTAGTAATGGCCGGTGTACCGCTAAACACGGTACGGGATCTGCTGGGGCACGCCGATATCAAGATGACACTCCGGTATGCCCACTTGGCTCCGGGAACAAAAGCCGCGGCGGTTGAACTCATTTAGCTAGAGATTGAGCTCGCATATTTTTGTAATCGGCATAGCCCGGCTGAAGCGGTTTGTTGTTCGCCAGAAACCTCACATATTCCTCAACAATTGGCCACTCCTTCTCTACCAATGCAAGGTCTACCCGAGGCTGCATTCTCGGTGTGAACCCAAACTTCTCTGTCGAACCGTTCAAATCCCCGAAAACATCGAACTCCCCTTCGAAATACTTATCGCCATTGATAAACATAGCGACCATCGATAACTCCTCCCCGGCGAAATCGGGCCCAAGCGTTCCGGCGCGCAGCTTGTAAAGAGTTTCATTCTCCGACCAGATCGCAGTGAACGCGACCATAAAACTGATTGTTCCCAAATCCTTTTGCGGAGCTTTAAACGGGTTAGTAATGGTCCTGTCATTCATCCCATTTTCAAGGCATGACTCCAGGATCTTCACGATTTTCTCGTTGCGTGATGCCGCCAGCAATTCAAGCGCAGCTTTAAGGTAGGGGTCGACCCTAGCCGATAAAACAACCTTCTTCGAACGATTTGCCATTTGCACGCCTCAAAATGTCTACAAAATTTTTGCTTGCAGGTAATGTTACTTACAAATAGGATGTTTACGTCTGGACCAGTATCGTACAGTCCACCCCATCGATCAAGGACAAGCTAATGAACAACCCCGAACACATCGCACCTCTTGCAGTCAGCGTGGAGGACGCAGCCCGCGTGGTTGGCTACTCAAGATCAGGAGTTTATGAACTCATAGCTTCTGGTGACCTTAAGGCTTTCAAACTCGGGCGGCGCCGTCTGATTTTGATGGCTGAACTCAAAGCTTGGATTGAACGCGCAGCAAAGGAAGGCTCCCGGTGAACGCGGTAAAAGTCGAGGGGGCAAATTTTGCTGGGATGTCCCCTAGAAGACTGGCCCTAGAACCGGCCTCAGCAGAAAGAGGTGTCGAGTCAGTGTTCGTACCACTGACCCGACTGTCACACAGCAAATCTGAGCAGACCGCAATGCAACCCCCTAAGCATATCACCATCCATTTGTTAGACCGTATGGGCGTAATTCTTGGCCACCGCAATATGTTGAACACAACACGTGTGGTTGATCTTGAAACTCTTCGTACTCATGGCGCCTGTAGAGTTCAAGTGCCACGCACCATTCGCATTAAGCCAGATAGTTACTCCTTAGAAGGGACGAACACCTACGCTCCCCAAAAAAAACATGATGACTTGGGAAGCTCAGGAGGTGCCCGATGAGCATGCTCCCAGGCTTTGCACTTCCCGAGGATCTGCTCTGTGTCAGTCAAGACGCCGAAGCCGGTCTGCCTATCGACGCCATCACCTGTGCGCTCGACCGCGCCGACTCGGTGCTCATGCTGTTGGAAGATCACTTAGACGGCGATAAACCCCTGCTTTCCAACCGCGTACTGTCGTCTGTTATTTGGGACGTGCGCGGCACCTTGGGCTTGATCAAAACACTCACCATGTACGGTGATGCCTCCTCTGTGCCGATGGGCCAGAAAGGCGGTGCGCTGTGACCCACTCCAGCACGCTTGGACGCTCCGAGTTTTCCCCTGCCAACGGTAACGGCCAAAACCTGTTTCGGGTGAATGCAGGGATCCCGCTAGAGGACGCACTTGAAGCCGTCTCCCAGATTCTGCACCACGCCAATCAACTGATCCTCGACGCAGCCATCAGCGATGCAGGCGAGCGCTTTAGTTGGCCTGCGTTCTACCTCGGCGAGATGGCCAAAGCGCTGATCGACGACGTGAACGAGGCGCTGCTTGACTCGAGGACCGCACCATGACTCAGCGCACCGGCAACACCTCAAAACGTCCGAGCTTTGCCGACGTAAAAAGCGCGGCCCTGAAGAACATCGACCGTGTGCTTGCTCACTGGCTGCCAAACGGCAAACGTGTTGATGGCGGCAAGGAATACACCGCACCGAATCCCACGCGCACGGACAAACGTGCGGGCTCACTCAAGGTCAATTTGAGCAAAGGCACCTGGGCGGATTTTGCCACCGGCGATAAGGGCGGCGACCTGATCGACCTGGTGCGTTACATCGACGGCGGCACGGGCGTTGAGGCCTGTAAAAAACTGGCAGATCTGCTCAGCGTTTCCGCAGGATCTGCAACCGCCAAAAGCACACCGGCCAAGAGCGCAACGCCGGAGTGGATCGCGATTCAACCGATCCCGGCCGAGGCCATGAACAAGTGCCCTGCCAAACACCGGCAACACGGTGTTCCGTCCAAGGTGTGGATCTATCGTGATGCCCAGGGCCAGCCGGTCATGGCGCTGTATCGCTTCGACCTGGCCCCAGATGAAGACGGCAAACCGAAGAAGGTCTTTGCACCGCTGACCTGGTGCAAGCGCTCCGATGGGCAAACCACACAATGGCGCTGGCAGGGGTTGCCCGAGCCTCGGCCACTGCTGCGCCTGGATGAGCTGGCACAGCGCACCGATGCGCCTGTGGTGTTGTGTGAAGGCGAAAAGGCTGCTGATGCCGCCGCCGAACTGATGCCCGGCCACGTAGCCACCTGCTGGCCGAACGGCTCGAACTCCTGGCACAAGGCCAATCTGACGCTGCTCAAAGGGCGCGCTGTGGTGCTGTGGCCGGATAACGATGCCAGCGGCACGGCGTGCATGGACGCTATCGAGCTGAAGCTGATTGAGCTGGGCGCCGCCTCAGTGCAACGAGTCTCGCTCGACGTGTTCAAGCTCAAGCCCAGCAACAAAGATGGAAAGCCGACATTGATCAAGGGTGGCAAATGGGCGGATGGCGATGATGCAGCGGATGCGCTAGCCAAAGGTTGGACCGCTGGCCACGTGACCAAGCTGGTGCGCAACGGCGGTTTTTTCGGCAGTGCCGTTGAGTCCACTGAGCCTAAAGGACAGAAGGCTAAGGCACCAGCCAAACGACCTGCGAAATCGAAAAATGATCTGTTGCCGGGCGGTTTTCGGCTGACGCCTGAAGGGGTGTTTTACTCCGGCGATGATGGCGAGGCGCGCCCCGTCTGTTCGCCTCTGGAAATCATCGCACGCACTCGCGACGACAAGGGCCACAACTGGGGCTTGTTGGTCGAGTTCGACGACCCGGACGGCGCCAAAAAACGCTGGAATATTCCAGCCAGGACCATGACCGGCGACTTCGGCAAGGACGTACTCGGTCCATTGGTAGACATGGGCCTGCGCCTCGCGGGAAGCCGATCAGGGCGCAATGCTCGCAACGACCTACAAAGCTATCTCGGCGGCTTCGACAGCGCCCAGCGCGCACGTTTGGTGACACGCCTGGGCTGGCATAACAACGCTTTCCTTTTGCCCGAACAGCAAATTGGCTCGCACGCCGAACACCTGCATTTTTATGAGGCTGGTGCCCAGCTGCCAACAATCAGCGAGGCGGGCTCTCTGGAACAATGGCAGCAGCAAATCGGCGCGCTGTGCGTTGGCAACCACCGCTTAGCGTTTGTAGTCTCTGTGGCCTTTGCAGGACCACTGTTGAACCTGCTCGGGCATGAGTCGGGCGGCTTCCACCTGTACGGTGACAGTTCCGGGGGCAAGACCACTCACCTGCAAGTCGCTGCCTCGGTCTATGGAGGGCCGCGTCTGGTGCGTTCGTGGCGTTCGACAGATAACGCCCTGGAGTCCATCGCAGCAGCCCACTCAGACGGTCTTCTGGTGCTGGATGAAATCGGTATGTGTGACCCGCGCATTATTGGCGAAACGGTGTACATGCTCGGCAATGGCACCGGCAAAGCCCGGGCGAATGAACGAGGACAAGCGGGTCGACAGGTGCAGGAGTGGCGCTTGCTGTTTCTTTCGACCGGCGAGAAGACGTTGGCGCAACACATGGCGGATGCCAACAAGGAGCTGAAAGCAGGCATGGAAGTGCGCATGCTCGCCGTGCCTGCGGACGCGAGCAAGGGGCTCGGCATGTTCGATGTGCTGAACGGTTTTGAGGACGCTGCCGCCCTCTCCGATGCGCTCAAGGCGCGTGTAGCCAAATACTACGGCACACCCCTCACCGCATTCCTGCACGCACTGTGCGCACCTGGGGAAATGCTCAGATGGTCTGTGATCGTTCGCCGCACGGTGGAGCAGTTCATCACCCAAAACCTGCCCGCCTCGGCCAGTGGTCAGGCCCAGCGTGCAGCCCTTCGCTTTGGCCTCGCGGCAGCGGCCGGAGAGTTGGCCACCGCCTTCGGCGTCACTGGTTGGCCTGATGGCGCGGCCACGACCGCCGCACGGGTGTGCCTGCATGCGTGGCTGGCCGAACGTGGTGGTGCCGGTAATTTCGAAGGCGACGCGATCTTGGCGCGACTGCGCCAGATCATCGAACGTTTTGGAGAAAGCCGCTTTACCCGTTGGGAATCTGCTGCTGCAAAAATCGACGAGCACGGTCCACGCACGATTGATCGGTTGGGCTTTCGCAAGACGATGGAACACGGCATGGGCGACGCCCTGCACACCACCAACACCTACTACGTGCTGCCTGAAGCCTGGAGGGCCGAGATCTTCAAGGGCATGAACATCAGCGCCGTGAACAAGGAGTTGCTGCAACGGGGCGCGCTCGAGCCGGGAAGCAATGGAAAGGCATACAGCCTGATTCGCCTGCCTGGATTAGGCCCTCAGCGCTGCTACGTGGTGAAGACGGTTCCAGGAACGAATGAGAACGAGGCCAAGGCCGCCTGACGACACACCTGCTGACCGAGGTAGCGCCGGCTCATTCCCGGCCTCGCCAGCCGTTCAACCATCTTTATAAATCGTAATGCACAGAGACAATACAGATGAACACTATTCAAGAACTGAAAGACCGCCGCGACACTCTGACCCTCGAAATGGAGAGAATTCAGAATGACCTGGCGCCCTTCGAAGCGGCACTGGAAAGCCCAGAGGTTATCCAGCAAGGCCGTCAGCGGGCTGTGCAGGATGAAATCAACGATCACAAAAGACGCATCGACTCGCGAGACTTTGAGATCCACCGTCTGAATCAAAAGATTGATCGCCTCGAGGCACTGGCGAACCGTGAGAGCTTGGCTGCGGGCTACATCGCCGAGATGGCGACCTGGAAGGCCGACGAGATGGAACTCAACGAGAAGCGCAACAGCATAGAGACTCGGCTGCAGCAGGTACGCCAGAGCGATCAGGAAGAGATGGCAAAGGCTCGACAAGCTGAAACAGACGCGGCCACCGCATATGCGCAGGCTGTCGCCTGGGGTGATGTGGAGGGCGAGAAAGCCGCTAACGCAGAAGCTCAAAAAGCAGCAAAAAACCTCACAACTGCGGTTGAGCATCATCGCCGTCAACAACTGCTCATCACCGCCTTGGAGCAGGAGCTGGTAACGATTGATCAGCACATCACGGAGGCACAAAAAGAACATGCCAAGATTGAAAAAGAAGCAGCACACCTGGCAAACACGGTGTTAGAAGAAAAGTGGAACGAAGCCGCGAAGGCGCTGCTGGAAACCGGAGGTAAGTTGTGGGCAGCACGCAACCTGATTAATCGAGATCCGGTTGCATTGATGAAGCTGGATATCCCTGAACAGGGCGAGCGCTTTGGAAGCTGGACTTGGCAAGAACTCGCAGATCGCTCGCGCCAACACAGCCTGATTGACCTATTGGCGTCCTAGCCAAACCCTCCCCGAGGCAACCAGCGAGGACATGTTGCTTCGGGCCAACCATCGGTCTAACCATGAATAAACCACCACAGAACAGAGCACAGATGCCTGATTACCTAAAGGCCCGGAAACTCCATTTGAACGAGATCATTCTCGTGTTGGGTGATATGAACAAGCTCAATGCAAGAGCAAACAAAGGCAATAAAGTCGAGACGCTCACGATTGTTGCAATTAAGTCAGAGCTTGATTTCATTGACCTTCAGCTCAAAAGAAAGAACAGTTAATGAGGAGGCGGAAGCTTAAGCAACTTCCGCTTCGCTACATTCACCCATTACAAACAAGGCTTCAAATTTTTTGACTTTAGGTCTGTGGCGACTGTGGGCTGATGACTGCTTTCGGCCGATTCTGTTGAAAAATTCGCCCATGGTCTCCACGGCAGAAAAGTACGCGTTTGAGATTGAAATCTTTACTTTGAACAGAGGGGTCCGGGCTCAGATTTCGTATAGCAGCGCGCAAAAAGGGCATGTTCAGCAGTCAATACATGCGCAGCCTGGAAGGATCGACTTTTTCAACACCATCGGTCAGAAGCGGTCATTCAAATGCTCAAAACACTACGCTACGCCACATTACCTGTTCAAGGTTATTACATGATTTTCGGCAGCCCTTAGTGCTATAGGCGTGCAAATTGTGAGTTCGCGTACTCGCCATGGTAAGTTCTATTTATATTTAAAAGCAGAATGTGATACCTGATAAATGCTGCAAGCTCATCGAGATTTTCTGCATTCGCCATGTATTTTTCCTCTACCCCTTTTTTGCTCCAGGTAAATGTATGCGTACAGTTATCAGGGGTGTACTCAGAAATCAATCTTCCTATAGGAACTTCGTCTTCGTTTTCACTCTCTGGATATTCCACAAGAAGAAAGCTCAACATGCCATCACCCCCTCCGACTAGCAATTGCACTTCAAGCGTAGAAATGAATGAGCTTACAATATCAAAATACACATAAATATCGTCTGCTTTTGGTATCTTATACTCATGTTCAAGCCTATTTCTTATTGCATTTATCCGACTTAGCGAGTATTTGCTGAACATACCGCACTTTTCAATGAAGCCCAGCTTTCTATCAATGCCTAACCGCTTCTTTTTGTAATACTCAAACAAATTTAACGAGAAGAGGAATACGTCTATTTGACAGTCTATTGCTCGCTTCAAATTTGAAATACAATTAATAACAGAGCGATCAGACTCTAGGTCGCCTAGCTCGGCTTCAGCATACTCTAAAAATTCTCTCGGATGAATTTCATAATCAGGCAGCCCAACAATACCGCCCCCACGACTAGATACCATTAAATTGTATACATGATCTTTTAAAAATTGCTTAACAACTTGAGCCTTTTCGGTTGGCATCTTTACTGGCTACCTGAAGGTTAAGATACGAATTTGACCCGCAAAAATATATTCCTGACCGTTTTTGCAAGCTCTAGGACCTCTGGGATATATCTATAGACCAGCTAATTATGTTTCTCCTATTGCGGTAATATTATATTTTATCTCCGCAACGCAAATGAGAACATCACTGAAACTAAACTCCACTACTCATCGCTGTAAGAATTGCCTTGGTAGATGAGAGATATCTATTGATTAGACAGGTTTTGGTGCGTTTTGTTGAGATTAAGAATACTCCAGGCGTCAAATTTATGTGCGCCCCATATGTTTGACGTATAACATCCTTGAAGTCGCTTCTCGCACTCGTAGTATTATGAGCCAATGCGTTTCGCACTCGCCTCATATCTTCAATTATTTGGCCGTGAGCTTGTGCGGTAATTATGAATTTTTCAGTTGTGGGTATTATGTTATCAACACTTTCGCGAATGTACTTAGCTTTTGTCCATTTCAGATTATAGATCGGCTTGGCTCTACCGTGCGATAAAAAAAGAGCCCGGGAATCTTGAGCTCGACTTGCTCTGACTGTAAGAGCTGCTGACGTCCCATTCAAATATTTGCCCCCAGCAGCAATTTTATAGGCTAACTCAGCTACACTGTCTTCAAATATAGTAAACAAGCGAAGCATAATCATTTCACCTATAAAATGCTGGTATTTTGCATCAAGCCTTTCGGCATCAACTTTGTGATGTTGTAGTCGGTCAATTTGGGCATGCGCCTCACGAAGAGTGATCGCTAAATTTGGCAGCGCCATTAAATAAACCCTTTAATGTAGCTGTCACGAACTCTCCTCTGCGAAATGCGCTGTGTCGTTGATGAGCACGCTGTTTTAAAGTCTAGATCTGCTTGAGTGAGGTTTTGCTCTGCGTTAAATCGCTGATCGATTTCAATTATCGCATTGGTGAGTCTTTTCGTTGCTATGCGGGGGTTCTGATTAATCACCATCAACAGTGAAAAGAAGACAGGTTGACGCTTGAAAATCGTGTCTGTTATATGTTGCGGATCGAGGGAGGCGACTTTGTCAAAAACGGAATCAAGTTTCTTTGTGACAATATCTATATCTTCAAACTCCTCCTCATATTCTTTGTATATGTTATCTAATGCAGTTTGACTAAAATCCGAAAGCCCATTAATTATGTTGTGAACCAAGTCAGATATAAATAGAACTTCATTCATACGAGAGATGTCGGTGGAAGAAAATATATCGTAATTTCTCCAGAACGGCATTCTGCTAGATGCTTGCGAAAGACAAAACTGTTTCATTTCTCCACTATGAGCGGCATTCCTTTTCTCTTGCGGGTTCAGAGATTTACTGACGGAATTAATTCGTCCAAAAATATCAATCACGTCTGAGTCGGATGCTCCCAACAAGTAACCGACAGGAATTGAAGTCAGCAAGAACTTTTGCTGCTCGTCTCTTTTTAATTGCGAGAAAAGTACTTTTAATTTATGCGCTGGATGCCTTGCGGTGAATTCATCTGCACAGTAACTAAGAATTGCCCTTGTTCTTTGCTGACCGTCTACCACCTCTCTAATGCTTTTCGAGTTCTCTAAATCGAGAGAGTGTCGAATATAGATTGCCGGTATGGGTTTTTGCTCAATTAGCGTGTTGGTGAGATACGATTTTTGCGGCGTGCTCCAGACTGAACGCCGCTGATACCATGGGTTAAGATTTAGTTCACCTGCTTTTTCCAAGTTAATAATATCTTGAATTATTAAAGACTGGTAATCAACCCTATCCATTTGTATACTCCTTTATTTTTCGCCAACTATTCAATTAATCTGCGCGTTTCTGATTCTTCATATTGGTCTTTATTCAAATTTTTTTCAATAACAGTTTCGATATCTTCCGGCCAGCATCAGTAGCGATCAGATAAAAGCGGTTCAGACGTAACGATTTGGGAACATAGCTGTTCAGCTAAGCCTCAAAGGTCGATTCTGACAGAAAAGCCGGCAGTCATGAAAAGGTTGAAAATGCCCCGTGAGAGACCTAATGTCTTCGTTGCACTGAAAACTACCTCTCACGGTATGCGATGACGGCCATCTGATCGTTACAGTGTTGCGGCCTCGATGAAGCCGGCGTTGATTAAGTCTGCGCGCATTGTACCCAAGCAACTGTTTGGGACGGCCAGCCAAAATAGGTTTTTCGCCCTCGTCAGTGCCACATAGCCGATGCGTCCTTCTTCCGTAGCGACACCGGCCAGCAACGCGCTGATGTTGGCCTTAGTCGCGATGTAGAGCACCGCGTCGATGGATTCGCCTTTAACTTGGTGAACAGTTTCAACTCGTAGGCCAGGTGCTTCCTTATCATCGGCGTTGGCACCGCTAAGCGCGACGTCGTCCAAGCGTCTCTTGGCCATTTTATTTCCGAACGTAGCGACTGTGGTCAGACCGAACTGTTGATCAATTTTGGCAAGCAAAGAGCGCAGATTTGCGACGAGCATCGGATGCCATTCTGCTTTGGCTTGCAGCGAAGAGGACGGTAGCCCGGACTCCGCATTGCGAGTAAATGCCCACAGCAATCTCCTGAGTCTCAGCATCCAGCCATCATTAGGCGAACCCTGCAGCGCCGAACTGAGCCCAAGCGGGGCATCCTCGAGGAGACTCAAAACCGCGCTGCAAACCAGGCGGAAGGCATCCTGATAACGATGCAACTGATCGCGGGCCAATGACGCTTCTGCGAAAAGGTTCACAACACCCAGTCCTGGGGCGGCTGACTTACCCGCAAGCTTGGCGGCACGATCAGCGTTCCTGCTGAGAATGACTGAGTCTGCTGCGTGTATACCCAGTTCGCCGAGGCGAACTTTGAAAGAGCTGAACAGCTTAGGCAGTTCGGCGTCTTTATATCCTACGAAAAATACTCCACCTTGCTCGGGTTGCCTGTCTGGCTCATCGTTACGACCGCAGAGGTGGTTGGCAATATCAATGATTGGAGGGAGGGAGCGGTAGTTACGGGTAAGCTTGTAGGCTTTGACTCCTTCGCGGTCGGCATAGGTTTTCAAAAACATGCCATCAGCCCCGGCGAAAGAGAAGATACCTTGGTTAACGTCACCAATCAGTGAAACCTGCACGCCAGCCTTGATAAGCAATTCCAAGGTCACTTTGTGCATTGTGCCCAGATCCTGGGACTCATCGACCAAGATCTGCGGATATCGATTGGCCAATGCCCGCAGAATGGCTGGTTGATTAAGCAGCGTTCGAACTACCCAGTAGCGTCCTAGGTCATGGGTATATGCGCCAGTGCGTCCTAGCTTTTCGATGAGCGCCTTGGCCTTGGCCCGATCAAGATGTTCAGATGCCCCATAGATGTCGATGAAAAAGACCGACTTCCCATTTTCTACGCCTACCTGCACATCTTTGATCGGGATTGGGCGCTCGGTTTCGCTCTTCCAGTACTGGAAGCTACTTAAGAAGGGCTCCGAGCCCAATACAAGATAGGGGGTTTGCTTGGAGCCCATGGTGCGGTAGGCATGGGGAAGCAGAACATGCTGGGTGAAGAAACCATCGAGCGTGTCAACCTCTACGCGCTTACGATTGGCGTCGTCAGGTAGAGCCGAGGCCAGCTCTGCGTAACCCTTGTTGAATGTATTGACGGCGACATTGGAAAACGACAACAGCACGACCCGGCCGCGGTGATCGGCCAGCTTTTGCCGAATGGCGATCAGCCGCCGAATAGCTGTGGCTGTTTTACCACTGCCGGCGCAAGCCGTGACCGCCATCGGTTCTAAAGGAGCTTCGATTATACCGTTCTGCTCATCGGATAGCTTCATGGCTTGTCCGCTCCCCGGCAAACGTGTCGGATCGCTTTCTCTAGGTACTCTGGGACCTTGCATCCAGGCGTTATAGCAATCTGTTCGGCAAGCGCTTGGCCGAAGCGGCCCTTCTGCACATTACTACTGGTATCTTTGCGCTCGAACATCCCGCAGAACAGCGCCTTGGCTTTGGCAGTGTTGTCCGGCGCGCCGTCCACGATTTTGCGCAGCGCCACAGAGATCCTGGGATGAAGTTCGGCCAATGCTTTCAGCATCGCGTCCCGATTTTCCGCCAGTAGAGCCAGGTCGTACTCAAGGGTCTTTACCCCGTGGAGCACCTTCACAAACTCATCTTCGGATTCCTTCATTTTCAGCGTGTTGCTCGATATCCGGATAGCATCGTCGAGCCCCGGATATGCAGCTTTTAGCTTCTTCTTTTTCGTTGGCTCGTCACCTTTGTCGGCCAACCGTTCGGCTTCATCCCCGTCTTCCACGTCTGCTTCTTCGAGGTAGGCTGCCTCCGCGAGCAGATCCTCCTGAATCTCCTCGTCAGGTCGCTCGGCCCCAGCGGGTTCAGATACCTCTTCTTCGTCGAACGGGTCAGCATCGGTTATGACCGAGACTGGGATGCGCAGTCCTTTCTCTCCAAACAGCGGCAGGAACGAGTCGAAATTCAGTCCCTCGACACTGATCAAACTGATCCCATATTCCCTTAAATCGAATCCCAAAATTTTCGCGAGCGCGTCTACCAGCATGAGTTCTGCGGCGCCCTCTACGAAAATCACGCGGCGGGCGAAAAATAGCTCAGCTCGGGTCACGTCCAAGTAGCGCTCCAGTTTCTCCCGCTTGCCTTTCGCGAACTGGACATCACGTGGAAAGAAGGTCTCAACGCCGGCTTCGTTCTCAACTAAGCACACCAGAGACTCGAGCTTCGAATTGCTGGCGAAATTCGGAGAGTGGCTGGTGACGAACAACTGCACCGGTTTTTCACCTTCCTTGGTGGGGATGCCGGCCAGGTAGCTTAATAGTACGCGCTGAAGTTGGGGGTGCAGGTGAGCCTCCGGCTCCTCCACGATCAAGCTTCGGTACGCGGCATCGGGATTTTTGGCCAGCTCGCTTAGCACCACTGCCATGAAAATCAGGTTGTTGAAGCCAAGGCCGTTTTGCTCAATCTCCATGGACTGAGCAGTCAGGGATAGTCGGGCGGAAAGGCGCTGAAAATCGGTTGCGCTGAGTCCGACGGCCAGTACCTGCGCCAACTGCTCACCCATCATGGAGCCGTGCCGGGTGGAGATCGCAGCATGAGTACTTTTAATTGCCTCGCTCTGCTGCAACTGATCATCTAGTTTTTTCAACGCAACGTTGATCGCCTCACGCCCCTCATCATCGGTCAGAAGGTGAAGTAGGCGAGCCAGCTGGCTGTTGCGGCTAGGACGCAGCCCTTGGGCAGCATCACGCAGAGGTTGTAGGTAGACGCCACGCAGGTTTTCCATCATGTCCGAGGTGAGAGGGATGTTCTGGTAATCTCCACACCACCGCTTCACCCGGAAGCGGCCAGACTTATCGGCATCGGTGTACCTGACGTGGATGTGCGCTTCCATGGCGTTGTCAGCGCTTGGCTTCAGAGCCGCGATGAAGTCGGCCTCGTCGTCGTGACTGAGATCCTTGAAGACAAAGTGGAAGCTTATGTCGCCTTCTGGTTCCCCTTCTTTAGCCCGATGACGGTCGGCGATATCGAGGCGGGGATAAGGCTCCTCATGCCCGGCCAAGAGGGTCCGCAGAGCATCCACTACGGCGCTTTTCCCCACGTTGTTGGGACCGACGAGAACATTCAGTCCAGGCTGGAATTTCAGCTTGGCGTCACGCAGCTTGCGGAAGTTTTTTATGGTGAGTTCAGCTAGGTACATTAGGGGGCTCCATCCTTGATTATCGGATGGAATCCTATCGAGCTGAGTTACGCAATAGCAGTAGAAAGGGGCAGGTGGCTAGAGTACGTGGTTGCTAGGGCTTAGCCACGCATTGGTTTAGTCCTAACCCTCCGCGTGCATTCGCACTTGACCGGCGCACTGCGAAACATTGGTCGGCTGCTTTCGATCTGAAACCGCCCTTAGCGGAGTGCAGAAGGATCGACGCAGACATTCGAACAGTTAAACTAATACGGTTAGCTATCGACCGTGACTGACCGCTATTGGCCGACTGTGTTGAAAAAGTCGGTCCTTCCAGGCTGCGCATGTACTTACTGCTGAACATGCCTTTTTTGCGCGCGGCTACGCGAAATCCGAGCCCGGAACCCTCTGCTCAAAGTAAAGATTTCAATCTCAAGCGCGTACTTTTCTGCCGTGGAAACCATGGGCGACTTTTCAACAGAATCGGCCAGTAGCGGCCCTTATAAGCGAAAGCCCCTAGATCGATGATCTCTCGCCTTAATCACGACAAATCGACCCTCCAGAGCATTCATTTATGTAACACCTATTTACCGTGTAACACGTATATAGGAAAACCAGACCGAGCAGTGTAACTCAAAATAAATCGTTTAAAATCATAGAGTTATAGAGTTGCGTAACACGCGCAACACCCGTAACACGGTTTTATTAGGGCATCCCCATAGCCCCGTTAATATTGCCCCTCCAGCGAAGCTAGGCCTACCATGCTCTTGGCTGTGGTTCGATAGTGGGGACCCTAGCGCACTCTCGAAGGTACGGGGCATGAAACCCGAGGGATCGTATTAGCGGAAGGGCACCCAGCTTAGTGAACAGGTGAACCTGGTAAACTCCAGTTCACCTGTGCACACGCCCTACCCTTTCAGCCTTCTGCGAGTACCATTACCAATACGGTAACGATGCCCCTTTTTCTTCAAGATCCTTTCAATTTCAACATTGAAATTTCAGTAAGCTGGTGTGATTGCCGCTACCACGATCCCGCGGGTTTCCGACCCCGTATCCCTCGAATAGCGCCAGGGTCCCCAGCGAGTTTCGATGTGCCATTTGATGAAGCATCGCTTCAGACCACGTATTGAATTGCCTACAACAACCCATGTCTGAGCATGGCTCGATGTTGATTCGCTTAGGTCAATCCGCTGGTGGTTCAACGTCCGCATAACCGAGTAGCGATATCAGAGCCGGCGACCACAGTGAGATTTCCGATGCTGTCAACGAATCGGAACGCCCTCTCGCTGGAGGAAACGTTGCTACAGGGGACAGGGGACACACCTTCATAACCGTGTTACAGGTGTTACACACGTTACGAAAACTCTAACAATCTGTATTTAAAGGATTTTCCATGCGTCACACTCAACAACGTGGTGCGGCAAGATAGTGTTACATGAGTGGTAGGTGTTACACCTGAGCAAAGCGGGTAGCGACAATTGAGACATCTGATGCTGCCAACCATTAGTGACGTTCTGTCGCTGCAGGAAACGTTGCTACAAGGGGCAAGGGGACGCAGCTTCAAACCTTGTTACGGGCGTTACACATGTTACAAAAGATCTTAAGCCACTGATTTAAAGGAATTTTCTCGCGTTACACGTTGGAATGGAGTTGTCGAAATATAGCGTTACATCATTGACAGCTGTTACACGATTGCGGCCTTGAGCTTCTGCCAGTCCTCTACAGGAAGCCGTGAGAGGCGACCTTTGACTCGACCGGGAGCACGTCGCTCTTGCGCGCATCGTTGGGCAAGCGCAGCAGCCCAGGCCGGTCTACCGTGGCGCCGCTGGCGTTCTCCAGGTAGACACTGGCTGCTAAACACGCCAAATTCATCACTACGATAGCCCTCAGAATCAAAGAGAGAGAAGGATAATGACTATCTGGCCCGAGGGATCTCATTTAGGATTTTTCTCAAGTCAAAACCCCGTATGCGGCCTTCTTCAAGCAACTCCGTAAATTGCTTTATGTAAAGATGCGAATCGGTTTCTGTAGGTTTTTCTGCTCCTTTGATGAATATTGGAAGCATCCTCTGAATCACCTCCTTTCCATGAGCAATCAGCCTTTCTTCGCTCCATTCCTTCATATACCTATCCGCCCGGTATTGTGCCTCTACCAGGTCCTGTAAAGACTTGGGGGCCGGCCGGGGACCTTGGTTGCGCTCAAATTGGAGATAGGATGTTTCGCTCGTACTTTCATAGTTGTGACCTTGCGAGCGCGCCCAAGCTTGCAGAAAAAGCTGAATTTCTTGCTCAATTTTATGATGGCGATGCGCATTGAAGTCATTGCTGATAACGAAGGCCGGCAAGAGGGTTGAACCACCTCCGCCTCGCTGCAACCGGTACGTAGTCTGGATCAAAATAATAAAATCAATTTCCGAGAACCGGCCTGGATCTTTGCCGTCACCGATGAGCCGGAAACTGAACCTGTCGGCGAGCTGAGAGGCGGGAATGCTTTCGACGGTGTCATTCAGTATAAGCGCTATTCCGGGAGTATCGGGGTCAAGGCTCAATAGCCTTTTGGATGAGGCGATCTGTTTTTTGGCATTCCTAAGCACTCCCTCAACCATCCTGGTTGCGTTAGAGAACATTCTGTCGAGATGCTCTTTCCCGCCCGGTGTGTTCTTGATCGCGGTTTCGAGGTCATAGTCGCCAAAGATCAGCGGAAACTCATCAGACTCCATTAGCGATTTGGCACCATCCATAATCTTGTCTTTCGGGTCGACCTTTAGCGTTTTGAGCTCAACAACCGCTTGCCTGTTGAAGAAAAGATAATCCGCGATCTTGACGCCGCTAGGCTGGGGAACATGACCATCAAGAGGCGTCACATGGCTTTGGCTTAGGAGGAAGCTGATCATCCGTTCCTCGATATCCCGCACGTTGTCCATCCGATACCTATCCATTGATACACGGGTAAGCGTGACATTCTAGACGTAGCTGAACGCACAGAGTCGCAGCAGATAGCGGGAGCTGCGAAAAATATCGGCCGGAATTCAATATTTGGGCTGGAGAAATAACGGAGGATGAGGACGCTGGCTAAAGACTTTTGATTAGCCAAATTCTAGCCGCTGCTGTCACCCTGCTGTCACGGCAACTGGAGCGACAAGAGGAAAATGGCTGGAAGCACTGAATTAGATGGTGTCCCAGGGCCGGTTCGAACGGCCAACCTTCCCCTTAGGAGGGGGATGCTCTATCCAATTGAGCTACTGGGACAAATGACAGCCATCGGGCACGGGGCACTGCGACGGACGGCGTGCATGTTAACGGCCGAGGTGGGTTTTGTCATGTCGTCCGTGGGCTTTTTAAGTGTAGGCCGATTTTTGTTCCGCCGATGCGCGCCTTGCCCCGCAACCACGGGGCCCGGACCCTGTCGTGCAAAATGCACTACCCCAAAATGCCATCATTGCAAATTGCAACCTGGCGATGCTTTAGATTAGACTTAAGGCGTTGATTTTATTGAAATAATAGATTGGCACGGGACCTGCAATACTTCTCCTACAAACCCATTCAGCCACGGCGTTTAGCGGAGAACATGACCATGAACAGTGCCCTTCTGTTAGCCCTCAACACCATAGCCCTGGCTGCACTGGTGATGTTTCATTTCCAATCGACCGGCAGTAATGATCCTGCACAGATCAGCCAGGCCGTGCCGCACCACCTGCAACAACGCCCGCAATTGGCGGTGATGACGCCCAACGCGCAATCGCCGATACGTCTGACCCAAGGCACCCAGACTGCACCGGCATCCGAACATTGGGTTTTCTGAGGAAGCCATTGATGAGCAAATCCGCCTGGCTGTTTTTGTGCCTGACTATCGCCACTGGCGTTCTGGGTCTGGGCGCCACCTCTGAAGAAGGGCAAACCGCTGCAACTGTTGCTGCGGCTGTGTTCACAAGCTTCCTCCTGTTGACGCTTTTCATGGGCCGCAAAATAAAGTTCGATCCAGTTTTGCGCTGCCCCCTGCACCGCACCTTCCCCCTTCGACCTTATGTCGCCCCGCGCTAGCAAATCGGCAAATTGCCACTAGTCTTAAAAATAAGGGCAAAAGGCCACTTTGCTTTAGGATGTGCGGCCTCAACCCCTGTGCCGGCCTGGACTGACGGGAAGTTCCGTTGCGGAATGACCCGTTTGAAAGTTTTCCAACCAGTCCGCAAAAATACAAATGAGTGCTGGCATTAAGCCTTTAGGCAGTTCAATATTTGTCACAGAATTGACGCCAAGGAACTGTCAAATCTGAGGCATGATGCGGCCTCTTTGCAATTCGGGTTGAACTTTGGTCGTGAGCCTTGTCTTAACACTCATCTTGCGGCCAATTCCAGAAACCGCTCCCCTGAACTAACCGGTTAAATATATGCGCCCATTGAAACAGGCAATTTATTCCAGCCGTACGGCTGACAAGTTCGTCGTACGTCTGCCAGACGGAATGCGGGAACGCATTGCCGAGGTGGCTCGCAATCATCACCGCAGCATGAACTCCGAAATCATCGCGCGCCTGGAGCAGAGCCTTATTCAGGAAGGTGCGCTGGGCGAAGAGTTGAGCATGCGCCTGGACAGCCCCGAGCTGTCACTGCACGAACGCGAACTGCTGCAGCGTTTTCGTCAGCTCTCCCACCGCCAGCAAAATGCTCTCGTCTCGCTTATCGCGCACGACGTTGAGGCGGCCGCAGAAGCCAATTGATCTGCAACTGAAAGCCGAAGCCAGCGCTATGCTGGCTTTTTTTGTGTGAAATTTGAGGGGCACGGCAGAGGGCGGTGCGGGAGCCGGGCCCCCACAGGGATCAGAGCAGAAAGATCGTCGCCAGGCCCAGGAAGATGAAAAAGCCACCGCTGTCGGTCATGGCCGTGATCATCACACTGGCACCCATGGCCGGGTCACGCCCCAGACGTGCCAGCGTCATGGGGATCAACACGCCCATCAGCGCCGCCAACAGCAGGTTGAGGGTCATGGCTGCCGTCATTACCACGCCCAGTGACCAACTGCCATATAGCAAGTAAGCCACCACACCGATCACGCCGCCCCACACCAAACCGTTGATCAGGCCCACGGCCAACTCTTTGCGCAATAGGCGCGAGGAATTGGCCGTACTGACCTGGTCCAGTGCCATGGCACGCACAATCATGGTGATGGTCTGGTTACCGGAGTTGCCGCCGATACCGGCCACAATCGGCATCAGGGCCGCAAGCGCTACCAGCTTCTCGATCGACCCCTCAAACAGACCGATCACGCGCGAGGCAATGAACGCCGTGATCAGGTTGACAGCCAACCACGCCCAGCGGTTATGCAGGGAGCGCCAGACTGACGCAAAAATATCTTCCTCTTCACGCAGACCCGCCATGTTGAGGACTTCGGTTTCACTCTCTTCACGAATCAGGTCGACCATTTCATCGATGGTCAAACGGCCAATCAGCTTGCCGTTCTTGTCGACCACCGGCGCCGAGATCAAGTCATAACGCTCAAATGCCTGGGCGGCCTCGTAGGCGTCTTCATCCGGGTGGAAACTCACCGTATCGCTGGCCATCAGATCCGCTACTTTCTTGTCCGGATCATTGACCAGCAAACGTTTGATCGGCAACACGCCCTTGAGAATGCCTTCGTAGTCGACTACGAACAATTTGTCGGTATGACCCGGCAGCTCTTTGAGGCGACGCAGGTAACGCAAAACCACTTCCAGGCTGACGTCTTCGCGGATGGTGACCATCTCGAAGTCCATCAGTGCGCCAACCTGATCCTCGTCATAAGACAACGCGGAGCGCACACGCTCGCGCTGTTGGCTGTCGAGGGCCTCCATCAATTCATGGACAACATCACGCGGCAGCTCAGGCGCCAGGTCAGCCAGCTCGTCGGCGTCCATCTCCTTGGCGGCAGCCAGGAGCTCATGATCGTCCATGTCGGCGATCAGGGTTTCACGGACCGAGTCGGATACTTCGAGGAGGATGTCGCCGTCGCGGTCAGCCTTGACCAACTGCCACAGGGTCAGTCGATCATCCAGCGGCAAGGCTTCAAGAATATAAGCGACGTCGGCAGAGTGCAGGTCATCGAGCTTGCGTTGCAGCTCAACGAGGTTTTGCCGGTGAACCAGGTTTTCGACGCGGTCGTGGTGCGGACCTTCCTGGCGGTGCGTGAGGTCTTCGACCACGCGCTGACGCTGCAGCAGCTCGATGACTTGAGCCAGGCGATCCTGCAGGCTGTCTTGTGTTTTCTTTACTTCTACTTCGGTCATAGGCGAACTCCACTCCCAGCAGCGGGGCACGCCGGAAGGATCAATCAGTCAATTCATGATTGGTAAAGCGGGGTACTGAGCAACTACTGGGTAAGTCCATGGAGGTATTCCACAAGCCCCGGCGGGGCTGACGGGCGCAATGATACACGCTGCGCACGCTTTTAACGTTAAAAAACTGGAAAGAACAAGCGCTTGCGAGCCAAAGCTGAGCATCGGCTGCATCTATGAACTGCGACGACACAGCCCGGAAGGAAAACACATGAGGCCGGAAGAAAGAGCTGAAATCCTACACAAACCCCAGACGGCAAAAAGCCCGCACTAGGCGGGCTTTTTGTTTGTATGGTGCACTCGACAGGATTCGAACCTGTGACCGCTCGGTTCGTAGCCGAGTACTCTATCCAGCTGAGCTACGAGTGCAGATTGTGTTTTTAGACCAGATCACAACTGGTTGAAGCCAAGTCACCTGCATTGCTGCAACTGACTCTTAAATGGTGCACTCGACAGGATTCGAACCTGTGACCGCTCGGTTCGTAGCCGAGTACTCTATCCAGCTGAGCTACGAGTGCATTTGTTGCCGCGCATTATAGGCCGTTCAATCTCTATGTAAAGCTATTTTTTCGTTTAATTTCAACAACTTAGCGAAAAAACCAGATTGCAACGTACTAAGCAAATAATGGCGGAGAACGGGGGATTCGAACCCCCGACACCCTTTTGAGGTGTACTCCCTTAGCAGGGGAGCGCCTTCGGCCACTCGGCCAGCTCTCCGCAACACGGGGCGTATATTAACCACGTTCATCCCCGTTTGCAAACATAAAAAACGATAAAAATTAAAGGCTTGGTTCTTCGTCCTTCTCTTTCTTGATCCGCAGGTAGATTTCCTCGCGGTGGACCGCTACCTCTTTCGGAGCGTTAACCCCGATACGCACTTGATTGCCTTTGACGCCGAGCACAGTCACGGTGATTTCGCCATCACCGATAATCAGGCTTTCTGCGCAACGACGAGTCAGAATCAGCATACCTTTCACCTCACGCATTTCAGTTCAGGAACAACAGTCTGCAAAAAAAAGGCGTTCGACCCATGACCTGACGGCCATAGCCCTAACGGCCTAAGTATTGTCGAGCGCACGCAAAAGACCATGCGCTCCACAAAAAAATGAAAGGCGCGGTAAACCGCGCCTTCCGGGCATTGCCTTACTCGCCCTGTCGCGCCGGAGCGTCCAGTTCAAAAGCAGTGTGCAGTGCGCGTACAGCCAGCTCCAGGTACTTCTCCTCAATCACCACCGAGACTTTGATTTCCGAGGTGGAGATCATCTGGATGTTGATGCTTTCCTTGGCCAGCGCCTCGAACATGCGGCTGGCAACGCCGGCATGGGAACGCATGCCCACACCCACGATCGACACCTTGGCAATCTTGGTATCGCCGACCACTTCACGGGCGCCAATCTCGCTCGCAGTGTTCTGCAGGATACGCTCGGCTGCATCGTACTCGTTGCGGTGCACGGTGAAGGTGAAATCGGTGGTGTTATCGTGCGAAACGTTCTGCACGATCATGTCGACTTCAATGTTCGCGCCGCTGATAGGGCCGAGGATCTTGAAGGCCACGCCCGGGGTGTCTGGCACGCCACGGATCGTCAGCTTGGCTTCATCGCGGTTGAAAGCGATGCCGGAAATGATCGGCTGTTCCATGGATTCCTCTTCATCAATAGTAATGAGGGTGCCCGGACCCTCTTTGAAGCTGTGCAATACGCGCAGCGGAACGTTGTACTTGCCGGCGAACTCCACCGCGCGGATCTGCAACACCTTGGAACCGAGGCTGGCCATTTCCAGCATCTCTTCAAAGGTGATCTTGTCCAGGCGCTGGGCCACGGACACCACACGCGGGTCGGTGGTGTACACGCCGTCCACATCAGTATAGATCTGGCATTCATCGGCCTTGAGGGCCGCTGCCAGTGCCACACCGGTGGTATCCGAACCGCCACGCCCGAGGGTCGTGATGTTGCCCTGCTCGTCCACACCCTGGAAGCCTGCTACAACTACCACGCGGCCGGCTTTCAGATCTGTGCGGATTTTCTGATCATCGATCTGCAGGATGCGGGCCTTGGTATGCGCGCTGTCGGTGAGGATGCGCACCTGGCTGCCCGTGTAGGACACCGCCGGCACGCCACGCTTGTTCAGCGCCATGGCCAGCAAGGCGATGGTCACCTGCTCGCCGGTGGACACGATCACATCCAGCTCACGCGGCAGCGGCTGTTGATCACCACTGATTGCCTTGGCCAGATCGATCAGGCGATTGGTCTCGCCGCTCATGGCCGACAGCACCACCACCAGGTCATCGCCGGCGTCGCGGAATTTCTTAACCTTGTCGGCGACCTGCTCGATTCTTTCGACAGAACCGACCGAGGTGCCTCCGAATTTCTGTACGATCAAAGCCATTTCTAAGCCGCCTCAGCCCGTAAAGGGGCGCCCAATAAACAAATCTTCCAGCACCCAAACGAGCCCATGACTAAACCATGGGCTCGCTAACAGTGCCTTAAATGCCAGCCTCGACAAACGGCACGGTCAGGGCCAGGGCCGCGTCCAGGGAGCCTGCGTCTACACCACCGCCTTGCGCCATGTCCGGACGACCACCGCCCTTCCCGCCCACTGCCGCAGCGGCTTGCTTCATCAAATCACCGGCCTTGAGTTGGCCAGTCAGGTCTTTGGTTACACCGGCAACCAGAACGACCTTTTCCTCATGGACACCGCCGAGCAGGATCACTGCGCGGCCGAGCTTGTTCTTCAACTGATCGACCAAGGCCAACAGCGCCTTGCCGTCCTGGCCATCCAGGCGCACAGCCAGCACTTTCACGCCCTTGACGTCCAACGCGGAGGCCGACAGATCGTCGCCCGCTGCGCTCGCCGCCTTGGCCTGCAACTGCTCCAGCTGTTTTTCCAGTGCGCGGTTGCGCTCCAGCACGGCCGACAGCTTGTCGATCAGGTTGTCGCGGCTGCCCTTGACCAGGCCGGCCGCTTCCTTGAGTTGTTCTTCCGCCGCATTGAGGTAGGCCAGGGCCGCAGCACCGGTGACCGCTTCAATACGCCGTACACCGGAGGCCACGCCGCCTTCGCTGATGATTTTCAGCAGGCCGATATCGCCGGTACGGTTGGCGTGTATACCGCCACACAGTTCCACCGAGAAGCTGCCGCCCATGCTCAGTACGCGCACTTCGTCGCCGTACTTCTCGCCAAACAGCGCCATGGCGCCTTTCTTCCTGGCGGTCTCGATATCGGTTTCTTCGGTTTCAACCGGGGTGTTCTTGCGAATCTCGGCGTTGACGATGTCTTCCAGCGCCTTGATCTGCTCAGGCTTGATCGCTTCAAAGTGGCTGAAGTCGAAACGCAGGCGCTGGCTGTCCACCAACGAACCCTTCTGCTGCACATGCTCACCCAACACCTGGCGCAACGCAGCGTGCAGCAAGTGAGTGGCGGAATGGTTCAAAGCAGTTGCATGCCGCACGTCGGCGTCGACTTGAGTGTCAACCGGCGCACCGACCGTCAGGTTGCCCAACACCAGTACACCGTGGTGCAGGAACGCGCCGCCGGTCTTGGTGGTGTCACGCACTTCAAAACGCCCGGAGGTCGAACTGAGGAAACCGCAGTCACCCACCTGGCCACCGGATTCGGCGTAGAACGGCGTCTGGTCCAGCACGACTACCGCTTCTTCGCCTTCGCTCAATACGTCGACCGACTTGCCGTCTTTGTAGATGGCCACGATCTTGGCCGCGCCCACGGTCGCCGCGTAGCCGGTGAACTCGGTGGGCACGTCAACCTTGACCAGGGTGTTGTAGTCCAGGCCAAAGGAGCTGGCGGAACGGGCACGCACGCGCTGGGCCTCCATCTCACGCTCAAAACCGGCCTCATCGACGGTCAGCTCGCGCTCGCGGGCGATGTCGGCAGTCAGGTCCATCGGGAAACCGTAGGTGTCATACAGCTTGAACACCACATCGCCCGGCACCACGGTGCCTTTAAGCTCAGCCAGGTCCTGCTCGAGGATCTTCAGGCCGTGCTCCAGGGTCTTGGAGAACTGCTCTTCTTCAGCCTTGAGCACGCGCTCGATGTTGGCTTGCTGCTGCTTGAGTTCCGGGAAGGCATCGCCCATCTCGGCGACCAGCGCGGCCACGATCTTGTAGAAGAAGCTGCCGGTGGCGCCCAGCTTGTTACCGTGACGGCAGGCGCGACGGATAATACGGCGCAGCACATAGCCACGGCCTTCGTTGGACGGCAGCACACCGTCGGCGATCAGGAAACCGCACGAACGGATGTGGTCCGACACCACCTTGAGCGAAGACTGGTTGTCATTGGCGCAGCCAATGGCAGCCGCCGAGGCGCTCAGCAGGTGGGTGAACAGGTCGATTTCGTAGTTGGAATGCACGTGCTGCATCACCGCACTGATCCGCTCCAGGCCCATGCCGGTGTCCACCGACGGCGCCGGCAGCGGATGCAACACGCCATCGGCGGTGCGGTTGAACTGCATGAAGACGTTGTTCCAGATCTCGATGTAACGGTCGCCGTCTTCTTCCGGCGAGCCCGGTGGGCCGCCCCAGATGTCGGCGCCGTGATCATAGAAAATCTCGGTGCACGGGCCGCACGGGCCGGTATCGCCCATGGTCCAGAAGTTGTCGGACGCGTAAGGCGCGCCCTTGTTGTCGCCGATGCGAATCATGCGCTCGGCTGGCACACCAATTTGCTGGGTCCAGATGTCATAGGCTTCGTCGTCGGTCGCGTAGACCGTAACCCAGAGCTTTTCCTTGGGCAGCTTCAACACGCCGGTCAGGAAGGTCCAGGCGAAGGTAATCGCATCTTTCTTGAAATAGTCGCCGAAGCTGAAGTTACCCAGCATCTCGAAGAAGGTGTGGTGACGGGCGGTATAACCGACGTTTTCCAGATCGCTGTTCTTGCCGCCGGCGCGTACGCACTTCTGGCTGCTGGTGGCGCGGGTGTAGGCGCGCTTTTCCTGGCCCAGGAAGCAGTCCTTGAACTGGTTCATCCCCGCGTTGGTGAACAGCAGGGTTGGGTCATTGCCTGGGATCAAGGAGCTGGAGGCTACACGGGTGTGGCCTTGCTCTTCGAAGAAGCGAAGGAAGGCTTCACGGATTTCTGCGCTTTTCATTAGGTTCTTCCACGGAGTCTGCGGCCAAAGGCCAGTGCGCAACATCATCAGACGGAGCGACGGCAAAGGGCCGCATTATATCGGCCCTTTGCCGGTGGTACAGCGTGTTTATGTGATAGAAACAGTCAATTAGACGGTCTGCACGATCATTTTCGGGAAAACTCGACAAATGTCTGCACCACGTGCTCCATCTGCGCCCGGCTGACATCCAGATGAGCGACCATGCGCAGACGCGGCGCGGCGCTCAACTTGATCCCGCGCTCGGCGGCGAAGGCCTTCAGCGCCTGGGCCTGATCGCCAATCTGCACGTACACCATATTGGTTTGTACCGGCTCCACCTCAAAGCCGGCGTCGCGCAGTGCTTCCCCCAGCCATTGGGCGTTGGCATGGTCATCCGCCAGGCGCTGCACCTGATGATCCAGGGCATACAAGCCCGCCGCCGCCAGCGAGCCGGCCTGGCGCATGCCGCCGCCAACCATCTTGCGCAGGCGCCGCGCCTTGGCGATCAACGCCGTGGAGCCGCACAGCACCGAGCCGATCGGCGCGCCGAGGCCTTTGGACAGGCACACCGACACCGAGTCGAAATGCTGGGCAATCTCCCGTGCATCCACGCCGAGCTTGACCGCCGCGTTGTAGAGCCGCGCGCCGTCCAAGTGCAACGCCAGGCCATGTTCACGGGTAAACGCCCGCGCTTTGGCCAGGTACGCCAGCGGCAGCACCTTGCCCTGCATGGTGTTCTCCAACGCCAACAGGCGGGTACGGGCGAAGTGGAAGTCATCCGGCTTGATCGCCGCCAGTACGTGCTCCAGGTCCAGGGAACCGTCGGCTTGCACCTCCAGCGGCTGCGGCTGGATCGAGCCGAGTACCGCCGCGCCACCGCCTTCGTATTTGTAGGTGTGGGCCTGCTGGCCGACGATGTATTCCTCGCCGCGCTCACAGTGAGCCATTAAGGCGAGCAGATTGCTCATGGTGCCCGTTGGCACAAACAACGCCGCAGCGAAGCCCAGGCGCTTGGCCAGTTCGGCCTCCAGGAGGTTGACGCTCGGGTCTTCACCGTAGACGTCATCACCGCTGACGGCAGTGGCCATCGCATCGAGCATGCCGGCGGTGGGTTGGGTCACGGTGTCGCTGCGCAGGTCTATGACGGTCATCCGGGGGCCTCTGAACAGGGTTGTCGTATTGATGATTACTGCGGGCAAAGCCACGCAATATCAAGCCCCACGTGCATTCAATCGAATACCAACCAAACAAACCGATATAGGTTATCGATACGGCGATCGTGCAGTTTCTGAAAAACCATGTTAAAAACTCTCCGCCGCCAGGGTTCTGGCGGCAACGTTCTCAGGGCGGGGTGCAATTCCCCACCGGCGGTAATTGCACGCAATGTGCATAGCCCGCGAGCGCTTGGCGCCTCGAACTGCTCACGCAGGACGGCGACAAGGTCAGCAGACCCGGTGTGATCCCGGGGCCGACGGTCATAGTCCGGATGAAGAGAGAACGGGATTGGCACCCGAGGGCCGCGCGCTGAACTCATGCCTGCATGACGCCGCTGTTCGTACCCTCGAAATCCCATTCGATTCATAACGCCCTGTTTTTTTCTTAAACAGGAGTCAGAACATGCAACCCACCGCAATCGACAGCAAAAGCAAAAACCACCACGGCGAGCGCGTCGCGTTTATCCAGGCCTGCTGGCACAAGGATATTGTCGACCAATCGCGCAAAGGCTTCCTCGCCGAAATGATCGCCCAGGGCTACCAGGAATCGGACATCGATTTCTTCGAAGTCGGCGGCGCCTTTGAACTGCCCCTGCACGCCAAGCTGCTGGCCAAGACCGGCCGTTACGCCGGCATCGTCGCCGCCGCGCTGGTGGTGGACGGTGGCATCTACCGCCATGAATTCGTCGCCCAATCGGTGGTCAGCGGCCTGATGCAGGTTCAGCTGGAAACCGAAGTGCCGGTATTCTCCGTGTCCCTGACCCCGCACCACTTCCACGCGGGCAGCGAGCACCACACTTTCTTCTATGAGCACTTCGTGCACAAAGGCCAGGAAGCTGCGCGCACCTGCGCCGACACGCTGCACAAGGTGCGTGCGATCCGTCGCAGCGAGCCGCGTGCTGTAGCGGTCTAAGCAACAATACAAAACCAATGTGGGAGCGGGCTTGCTCGCGAAAGCGCAGTGTCAGTCAATACATAAATGACTGACAGACCGCCTTCGCGAGCAAGCCCGCTCCCACATTTGGATCCCTGCAAGCCTTAAGATTTAGGCCAGGCCAGCATCCGTGGTCGGCACGATCAATATCCCCGCCCGCAAACCATTCTTGACCTTCGGGTTCGGGAAAATGATGCGCGCGCCCTCCTCCTCGATCACCCAGCGGGTCTTGGCCACGTCCTCGGCCAACAGGTAACCCTTGGCCAACGGCGAGAAGTTTTCCACATCCGCCGGCAGGTGCAGCAGGAACGCATCACTGTGTTTGATCACTTCGCGGGAGACGGCAAACAGTTGCAAGCCATCGAGGCTCCCGGTTTCGGGCTCATTGCCCTCGATGATCTGCTTGAGGCGCGTTTCCAGGCGTGACACATCCACGCCCTGGTTCTGCCCGAACGGCCGGGCCTTGCCCAATTCCAGGGTAAAGGCCTCAGCGTCCAGTTGCTCGTAGGTAAACGCGGTGAAGGTGATCGAAGTTTTGTTTTGCAACAAAACCGCCTGCATACCGGCAGCGTTCAGGCGCGCCAGCTCATGACGCGAATGCTGGCGCCCTTCTTTCCACGGGTACAGCGCGAACTGCTCGATCTTCGAACCGCGGATGGCCGTGTGCAGGTCGTAATGCAGGCGCGAACGGCCCGGCAGGCTGAAGAAGCTGCGAGCCAACTGCTCAAGCTCGGCGGCGCGCATGGCCTCCGGGCCGATGTTTTGTTCGTGGCGGCCATTGAACAGCCGGTTGACGTCCAGCTCCAGGTAACGCTCGCCGCGGCGCATGGCCTCAGGGTTACCGAACAGGAACAGAATACGATGGCGGGGTTTGATCTCCCCACGGGCGATGCCATGCAACAGGCGGTCGAGCAATTCGATCGGCGCGGTTTCGTTGCCATGGATGCCGGACGACAGCAGCAGGTCGCCGCCGTTGTCCAATGCCAGCGGTGGGCGCACTTCAAGCGCGCCTTCGCTGAGCCAGCGCATCTGCACGCCGTCGACAGTCAGTTGAATTTTTTGCGCCGGTTCACGACCGGCGAGGGTCAGTTCAAGCAGTTTGCCGAGGGCGAGCATAAGCAGCTTCCTTAGTGGTTGCAGCCAGGGCCGTGAACGTGATCGTCGTCATCGCCTTCAACGTCGGCCGGTTCCATTTCCAATTGCAGGCTCATCAGGTTGGTGGCCAGCGGGCGCATCAGCAGGTTGGCGTATTCGGCGTCACCTTCTTCCACGTCTACGCCGATCAGCAGTTGGCCACGGCCGTCGTGCTGGATCCAGATTTCCTTGCCCTGCCACACCACGGCGACGCGGGTGCAGGAGGTTTCCAGCTGGGTGCCGTCGGTGTCTTCAAGGATCAGTTTCAGGGTGTCGGTGGTCATAAATTGTTCTCAGCATAGGGTGTAAAAAGAGGCAGATTTAATTGATCTGGAAAGGATAAACCGAGCCCAGTTTAAGGATTTGCGTCAGTTCATCCAGTGCCGTCCGGCACTCAAGCAGCAATTGCGGGTCAGCCAGGTCGCTTTCACGCAGGCTGTCGCGGTAGTGCTTGTCGACCCATTGGGTCAGGGTTTCGTACAACGGCGCGGTCATGATAACGCCTGGGTTCACCGCCGCCAGTTCCGTTTCATTCAAGGCCACGCGCAAGCGCAGGCATGCCGGGCCACCGCCGTTCTGCATGCTTTGCTTGAGGTCGAACACTTTCACTTCGCGGATCAGCCCGCCGGAGGCGGTCAGGCCTTGCAGGTACTGCCAGACACGCTCGTTGGCGCGGCATTCTTCCGGCACGATCAGCAGCATCGAGCCGTCGGCGCGGGTCAGCAACTGGCTGTTGAACAGGTAGGAACGCACCGCGTCCTCGACGCTGACCTGGGCACGCGGCACACACACCGACTGGAAGTTGCCCCCCAGTTTGCCCAACTTGCCTTGCAATTCGGCAAGCATCTGCTCGGTATTGAGGAACGCGTCCTCGTGATAGAACAGCACTTCGCCGTTGCCCACCGCGATCACATCATTGTGGAACACACCGGCATCGATCACCGCCGGGTTCTGCTGGCCGTACACCACGCCGTCATCCTTCAAGCCGTGCAGGCGTGCAACCGCCTGGGAGGCTTCGAGGGTCTGGCGCGCCGGGTATTTCTGCGGGGCCGGGTAACGGGTGTCGAACGCACTGCGGCCGAACACGAAAAACTCAACCCCGGCCTCACCGTATTCACGGCAAAACCGCGTGTGGTTGGCGGCGCCCTCATCGCCGAACTGCGCCACCGCCGGCAACGCGGCGTGATGGGCGAAGTGCTTGCCATCGGCAAACATCGCCCCCAGCACACGGCTGGTGGTCGGGTGCTCGATGCTGCGGTGGTATTTGCAGTTGAGGTTGGCGGCGGTGAAATGCACGCGGCCATCCGCGGTGTCGGCGCTCGGGCTGACCGTGGCGGCGTTGGCCACCCACATGCTCGACGCCGAGCAACTGGCCACCAGCAACGGCATGGCGTGCCTGGCGGCTTGCTCGATCACCTGGGCGTCAGTGCCGCTGAAACCGAGGCTGCGCAACGCAACCACATCCGGGCGCTCTTGCGGCGCCAGCACGCCTTGCACAAAGCCCATGTCCATCAGGGCCTTCATTTTTTGCAGGCCCTGCAACGCCGCTTCCCTGGGGTTCGAAGACTGCTGGCTGTTGCTCTGGGACGCGACGTTGCCGTAGGACAAACCGCCGTAGTTATGGGTCGGCCCCACTAGACCGTCAAAATTGACTTCACAGGATTTCATCGGCGAGGCTCCACGAACATCTGTTTTTATAGGCATCAAATTACTTGAACACACCACAAATCAACTGTGGGAGCGGGCTTGTGTGGGAGCGGGCTTGCTCGCGAAAGCGGTGGTTCAGTCGCCAGATGTATTGACTGACACACCGTATTCGCGAGCAAGCCCGCTCCCACATGGGCCGCACCCACATTTAGATTAGCGTTACCCCTGGCGTCAGTGTTGCCGGGACCACCAAACTCGGGGTCTCCAGCGAAGCCACCGGGTACGCGCAATAGTCCGCCGCGTAATAGGCACTGGCGCGGTGGTTGCCCGAGGCGCCCACACCGCCGAACGGCGCAGTGCTGGCAGCGCCGGTCAGCTGTTTGTTCCAGTTGACGATACCGGCGCGGCTTTCCAGCCAGAACTGCTGGTAGCGCGCTTCGGAATCCGACAACAGCCCCGCCGCCAGGCCATATTGAGTGTTGTTGGCCTCGGCAATCGCACCGGCAAAATCAGCGTAGCGGATCACTTGCAGCAAGGGGCCGAACAGTTCTTCATCCTCGCGCTCGCTCACGCCGGTCACGTCGATGATGCCGGGTGTCAGCAAGGCGGCCTGCGCCTGCGGCTGAGTCATTTCCAGCAGCGCTACGGCGCCATTGGCCAGCATCCGTTCCTGGGCGTCCATCAAGGCTTTGGCCGCGCCGAGGGAAATCACCGAGCCCATGAACGGCGCCGGCTGTTGATCGAATGCACCGACTGCAATCGTCGCGCTCACCGCCACCAGACGCGCCAGCAACGCATCGCCCCAGGCGCCTTGCGGCACCAGCAAACGACGGGCACAGGTGCAACGCTGGCCAGCCGAAATAAACGCCGACTGAATAATGGTGTAGACCGCCGCGTCCACGTCGGCCACTTCGTCGACCACCAGTGGGTTGTTGCCACCCATTTCCAGGGCCAGGATCTTGTCCGGGCGCCCGGAGAACTGCTGGTGCAGATGATTGCCGGTACGGCTGGAGCCGGTGAAGAACAACCCGTCAATGCCTGGGTTGGCCGCCAGGGCCATACCGGTTTCCCGCGCACCTTGCAGCAGGTTCAACACGCCCGCCGGCAAACCGGCCTCGACCCAGCATTGCACGGTCAGCTCGGCGACTTTGGGGGTCAACTCGCTCGGCTTGAACAATACCGTGTTACCCGCCAACAAGGCCGGGACGATATGCCCGTTCGGCAAATGACCAGGGAAATTGTAGGGGCCGAACACCGCCACCACACCGTGGGGCTTGTGACGCAATACGGCCGTGGCGTCGCCCAGCGGGCCGCTCTTCTCGCCGGTACGTTCGCGGTAGCTTTGCACCGAGATGGCAATCTTGTTGGCCATGCTGGTGACTTCGGTGGCCGATTCCCACAGGGGCTTGCCGGTTTCTTCACCGATGCAACGGGCGATTTCATCGGCGCGGCTTTTCAAGGTGGCGGCGAAGGTTTCCAGCACGCTGATGCGTTCTTCCAGCGGGCGCCTGGCCCACGCTGGAAACGCCTGGCGCGCGGCTTGCACGGCCGACTCAACCTGCTCGGCGGTGGCGCCATTGCCGGCCCACAACACCTGTTGGGTCACCGGGTTGCGTGATTCAAACAGTTCACCCTGGCCAGCCAGCCAGCTTCCTGCGATATACAACGAATTCATTATTTCGACTCCCGAGCAGCAGACAACGCAACAGCGCGCACTTGATCACCCACCACCAGTTGCAGGCGTTTGGCGGTGTGCGGATCGACCACCAATGTGCCTGCCGCCAGCCGGGCCGGAGCAGCCGTAATGCGGCACTCCTCGCGCTTGCGGTTATGGATCAGGAACGGCGTGGCGTCGTCCCCCGGCGTGCCGATGGCCAACACCAGCGACTGGCTGTCGCGCACCGCACGGATTTTGCTGGTTTCACACTCCACCGCCGGGCCGGCGTCGAAAATATCCACATAGCCCTGGTAGCTGAAGCCTTCACTCTTGAGCATGCTCAGCGCCGGCTCGGTGTCCGGGTGGACCTTGCCGATCACATTGCGCGCGTCTTCCGACAGGAAGCAGCTGTACAGCGGAAACTTGGGCATCAGCTCAGCGATAAACGCCTTGTTGCCCACACCGGTGAGGTAATCCGCCTGGCTGAACTCCATCTTGAAGAAGTGCCGGCCCAGGCTTTCCCAGAACGGCGAGCGCCCGGCATCGTTGGACACGCCACGCATCTCGGCAATGATCTTGTTGCCGAACAGCTGAGGGAACTCGGCGATAAACAGCATGCGCGCCTTGGCCAGCATGCGACCGTTAAGGCCGTTGCGGTAATCGGCGTGCAGGAACAACGAGCACAATTCGGAATTGCCGGTGAGGTCGTTGGCCAGAAACAGCGTCGGAATCTCGCGGTAAATGTTCAGTTCCTGGGAGGCGCTGACGGTCAGGCCGACCCGGAAGTTGTACCAAGGCTCACGCAGGCCGACGGCACCGGCGATGGCGGAAATGCCCACCACGCGACCTTCGTCGTTTTCCAGCACGAACAGGTAGTCGGCATCGCCGCGCCCGGCTTCGCCACGGAAGGTTTTTTCCGCCCAGCCAACCCGGTGGGTCAGGCGCTCTTCGTTGGCCGGCAAGGTGGTGAGGCCGGTGCCGGTGCTGCGCGCCAGATCAATCAGGGCCGGTAAATCGCTGCTGCGTACGGGACGAACGATCATGCTATCTCCTCGAACGGGCCGCTGTTGTCAGCCACCCGCGAAACTCTATTTAAACCGCTACCAGACGCACACTCGCGCCTTCGCCAACGCCCAACGCTTCGGCTGCTTCCAGGTCCAGGGTCACTGGCTTGCCCGGCGCGTAGTCCAGCTCCAGCATCACCGCACGGTAATCCTGCAATTGCGCGTTGCTCACCAGGTACTGGCGACCGACACCCTTGACCATCTCGCCGATTTTTACCGGCACCACGCGGCTCTGGGCGATCGAGCGAATGCCCGAGACCCTTGCGTGCAACGTCGGGCCACCGTCGAAGATGTCGATGTAGTGGTCGGTCTCGAAGCCTTCGCGCATAAGGATGTCGAAAGTGATCTGCGCACGCGGGTGCACCTGGCCCATGGCTTCCTGGGCTTCGTCCGGCAACAGCGGTACGTAGATCGGGTAATGCGGCATCAGCTCGGCGAGGAAGGTGCGGCTTTTGAGCCCGCACAGGCGCTCGGCGGCAGCGTAGTTGAGGTCGAAGAAGTTGCGACCGATGGCGTCCCAGAACGGCGAGTCACCGTTCTCGTCGCTGTAGCCGACGATTTCGGTCACCACCGAGTCGGCAAAGCGCTCGGGGTGGCTGGCGACGAACAGCAGGCGGCCACGGGAATTGAGTTCCGACCACGGCGAACCGACCAGCGCAGGCTGCACGTAGAAACTGGTGAGCAGGCTGTTGCCGGTGAGGTCGTGGCACTGGGAAAGCACGTGGATCTTGTTGTGGATCTTCAGCTCGCGGGAAGCGTGCACGAAGGTTTCGTTACGGAAGCTGTAGAACGGCTCCGAGTAACCGGCCGAGGCGACGATGGCCGAGCAACCGGCAAGCTTGCCGGTCTCGGTGTCTTCGAGCACGAAGAAATAGCTTTCTTCACCGTTGAAACTCACCTCGGCCGCGAAGGACGCTTCGCTGGCGGCGATTTTATCGCTCAGGCGTTCCACATCGTCCGGCAAGGAGGTGACACCAATCGGGCTGTCCGCAGCCAGACGCTGTACCTCGCCCAGATCAGCCATTTGCGCGGGGCGCATCACCAGCATGGTGTCACTCCTTAACTCGAAAAACTCACAGAGGGAAAAATGCCGGACAGGAGGCCTGCTCACCCCATTCTGATGGTGTAAGCAAATCCATGTGGGAGCCGGGCTTGCCCGCGATGGCGGTGTGTCAGTCAGCACAGAGGTTGCCTGTACCACCGCCTTCGCAGGCAAGCCAGCTCGCACATTTGACCCGGTCCGGCCTTTAGAATTTTTGTTCGGCACCCGGATCGCCAGGCGCCGAACGGTCCATCAGGCTTGCGTCAGCGTCTTCACAGCACGTTCGAAGCGGTCCAGGCCTTCGTTGATGTCCGCCTCTTCCACCACCAGGCTTGGGGCGAAACGCACCACGTCGGGGCCGGCTTGCAGGATCATCAGGTTTTCTTTTTCGGCCGCGTTGAACACGTCCTTGGCACGGCCTTTGAACGCATCGCTCAGCACGCAACCGATCAGCAGGCCCAGGCCGCGCACTTCGGTGAAAATGCCATATTGCTTGCCGATCTGCGTAAGGCGCGCCTTGAACAGGTCGTGCTTGGCATTCACGCCAGCCAGTACCTCTGGGGTGTTGATCACGTCGATCACCGCCTCGGCCACCGCACACGCCAGCGGGTTGCCGCCGTAAGTGGTGCCGTGGGTGCCGACCACCAGGTGCTTGGCCAGGTCTTCACGGGTCAGCATGGCCGCGATCGGGAAACCGCCGCCCAGGCTCTTGGCGCTGGTGAGGATGTCCGGCGTCACGCCGTAATGCTGGTAAGCGAACAGGTGGCCGCTGCGGCCCATGCCGGTTTGCACTTCGTCGAACACCAGCAGCGCGTTATTGGCGTCGCACAGTTCGCGGGCGCCTTGCAGGTAAGCCAGCTCGGCCGGCAATACGCCGCCTTCGCCCTGGATCGGCTCCAGCACCACGGCGCAGGTCTTGTCCGACACGGCGGCTTTGAGCGCGGCCAGGTCGTTATAAGGCACGTGGGTGATGCCGGTGATTTTAGGCCCGAAACCATCGGAGTACTTGGACTGGCCACCGACGTTGACGGTGAACAGGGTACGGCCGTGGAAGCTGTTCAGCGCGGCGATGATCTCGTACTTTTCGGTGCCGAAACGGTCGAACGCGACACGACGGGCCAGCTTGAACGCGGCCTCGTTGGCTTCGGCGCCGGAGTTGCAGAAGAACACGCGCTCGGCAAAGGTGGCGTCGATCAGCTTGTGCGCCAGGCGCAGGGCCGGCTCATTGGTGAACACGTTGGAGACGTGCCACAGCTTGTTGGCCTGTTCGGTCAGTGCACCCACCAGCGCCGGGTGGGCGTGGCCCAATACGTTGACCGCGATGCCGCCGGCAAAGTCGATCAGCTCGCGACCGGCCTGGTCCCACACGCGCGAACCTGCGCCACGCACGGGGATAAAGGCGGCAGGTGCGTAGTTAGGCACCATCACCTGGTCGAAATCGGCACGTTGCACCGGGGCTTGCTCAACGGACATCGGAGTCTCCTGAAGAGGAACGCCTGCCTGGAACTGGCGGGCGATGCAGGGATTGTAAGGACAGTTTTCAGTGCGGCCTTGCCGCCAAGCGACAACTTCTTATAGCGCCAACCCGCGTTTTTGGCGGGTTTACGCCAATGCGACAAATAGCGTCGCAATGGCGCAGTTTAAACGCTGCGGCGCTTTGCGTCAGGTCATCAGGTGAAAGGACTGCAACACCCTAACTATCTAAAGTCGCTTGCCCGCAGGCGGCTGGTTTACTGCGAGCCTTCATGACTTGCACGGACCCGCCCCATGACAAATATCGATCTTACCGACACCCGCCTGCCCGATAGCCACTATCAACTGCTGACCCGCGCCCTGCCCACCTGGCTGGGCAATGCCTCTGCCGACAAACGCCAGGCGCTTGCCAAGGCCACACCGCAACGGCTGCTGCAGGGCAGCGCCGAGCAGCGCGCCGCACTCAAGCGGCTGACCGGCGCCCACTGGGCTGCACAAAACAGTGTGGACCAGACATTGCAGCACTTGCAGGACGTCAAGGCGTTTGCAACCCCCCTCCTCGAACAGGCACTGAAAGCCCGTTTTGGCCTGGAACTGGACGTCGAAACCACCTTCGTGCGCCTGTATATCCCCGACCACATTCCGTGGACCTCGATACGCTCCGGCGCCACGCGGACCTGGACGGTCTCGCTGCTCGACGCCGCCCTGCACAACTTCGAACACAAAGAAACACTGGCCGATGCCTATGAACCGGCCTCAACCTTCATCACGCGCCCCTCGGAGAGTGGGCAATTCGACACTTTGCCGCACATAAAGCATGTGTTGTCGATCTCGGCGTTCACCAACTTGTGTCGCGACGTGGACATTGGTGCCCGCTACGCTCGTTACCTTGACGATGCATTAGCGATGGACAACCCCGTTGCCGCCGCCGTACTGCGCCATGAGGTCGACCGCAGCCACAAAACCGCACTGCGCGCAGCGCTGCAACTGGCTCGTATCCACGCAGATATCAGCGATGACTTCGCCACCTTGATCGAAGGGCTGATCGACGGTAAGCCGCACCTCAAGCTCCAGGGGCAGCCTTTGCTCTGTCAAGACTTGCAACTGATGGGGATCCCGCTCACGGGTATCCAATTGTTCGCTCCCAACCTGGAAAATCCCCGCTCGTCCCAACGCCTGGTGGCCTATGTTCCGGATGACCCACAACATCCACTCAAGGAGTATGCCTCGTCGCTGGCCTTCAAACAGGAACTGATCCGACAACTGCGTAACCCTGACTACCAAACCTTTTTCAGCCGCTTTGTGCCCCACTCCCATCGCGGGGAGTTTTTTTCCGGCCTGGGCCGGCGCCTGTCGCGCATTACCTGGCATCCCCCCGTCAAGGGCAGCAGCGAGGCGCCCTGGCGCAGCACACCTACCGACGACCCCAAGTTGCAGTTTGATGCAGTGCCGATCCGGGGCGATGTCTGGTCGCATCTGTTCCAGCGCAAACTCGACAAAATGCTCAACGATGCCCGCACCCTTGCGGTCTCCACTGCCAATGTGGATCGTGAGGCGCGGTGGCGGCTTTGGGACTCGTTCGTCGAGGTGGCTGCCTCGATCTTCAACGCGGCTTTGATGGTGGTGGCGCCCTTCGTCCCCGGGCTGGGCGAGTTGATGCTTGGCTACATGGCCTATCAGTTGCTCGATGAGGTGTTCGAAGGCATTGTCGATTGGGCTGAGGGCCAGGGCAAGGAAGCCTTCGGTCATCTCATGGGCGTGCTGGAGTCTCTGGTGCAATTGGGCGCATTCGCTGCGGGCAGCCATATTGGCCCGGCCGAGTTGCGTAAAGTGCTGCCCAAGGACGTACTCGCCTATATCGACACGTTCAAACCCGTCAGCCTGGCCAATGAGGCCAAGCGTTACTGGAAACCGGACCTGACGCCCTACCAGTGCCCATCCTCGTTACCTGCGCGCCTTGGCATCAACGAGTTGGGCCTGCACGAGGTGCGCGGGGAGACAATCCTGCCACTGGAAAACAAGCTCTACACCGTGGAGAAAACCTCGAGCAGCGAGGTTTACCAGATCAAACACCCGACCCGCCCTGAAGCCTACCGCCCAAGCGTGCAGCACAACCAAGCCGGCGCGTGGCATACGGAACTCGAACAGCCCTTGCAGTGGGACAAACACACACTGTTGCGTCGGCTGGGGCACAGCGCCCAGGACTTGAGCGAAGCCGACCGCGAACTGGCCCTGCACATCAGTGGCACCACTGAACACGCGTTGCGCAAAATGCACGTCAACGGTGAGCGCCCGGCGGCGCTGCTGGACGATACCTTGAGCCGTCTGCGCATCGACCGCGACATCCAACGGCTTATCGAGCAGCTACGCAGCGACGACCCAGCGGCGTACCAACGGATTGATCCTCAAGACACCTTGCAACTATTGACCACCCACGGCTCGTGGCCGCCCACCAAAGCCTTGCGCATCGTCAATGATAAAGGGCAGACCGCCTGGGAGTTCGGGGACAAGAACATGCCGGTGGTTCAGGTATACGAAACCCAGCTGGACAACGGAGACTTGCTGAAAACCGTCTTGCGCGGCCTGACCAGTGAAGAGATCCGCACACAGTTCGGCGAGCGCGCCAGCGACCCAGAGCTGAGCCTGGTGCGTCGTGCCCAGCTATTGCGCCACACCCTGGCGGATATTGCCGATCGCCAGCGCACCGCGTTGTTCGAATCGCGGTACGCGACGCTGCAAGCCTCTACCGAACCGCTTACGCAGCAATTGATCAACACCACGCCGCAGTTGCCGGCAAGCGTTGCGAACACCCTTGTGAGCGAGGCGAGCGGCGCAGAACTTGAAGCCTTGCACGAGCGAAACACGCCCCCGCGCCTGGCCGAATTGGCACGCACGGCCTTGAATGAAGTGCGGCTCAACCGTGCCTATGAGGGTCAGCACCTGAATGCACCGCAGCCTCTGGACACTGATCACCTGGCCTTGAGTTCGTTGCGCACACTACAGGGCTGGTCGGGCGAGGTACAACTTGAGGCCCGTCACCATTCGGCCACTGGGGAGACCTGGCTGCGGGTAGGCCCGGATGACGCGCCTATACATCGCACATTGGTGCGCACCGAAGCGGGCCGCTACCAGCCTCATGATCAACAGGGCGCCCTCTCCAGCGAGACGGACCTGTACTCAGCCATTTTAAGTGCCCTGCCCGATAAGCAGCGTGATCAGCTAGGCCTGGGCATACACCAGGGCGCACAACTCAAGCAGCGTCTGCGCCAAAAGCCGCTGCCACGCAGTGAACTACGTGTACTGCTCACCCCTCAAAGTGAGCCGCGACAGGTCACTGAAACCCTGCGCCTATTGGGCAACGACAATGGCTACCACGCCCAAGCGCCCACGCCGCTGGGCGCTCCAACCCTGCATCAGCGCGCACGTACCCTCTACCCCCAACTCGCCGAACATCAATTAACTGACCTGCTGAACCACTTGCACTCACAGCCTGGTGGCGCGGTCGCCGGCCTGGAAGCGCTGCACATCGAATACCAACAACTCAAACGTGACCTCAATACCTGGCAAGGCAATATTCCCCATCAGGAAGCCGGGAACGGCCCCGTACTAAACCTGCAGCAGCGTCAGTACGAGCAACACAATCGCGCGCACATTGCCCGCGAACTCAAACGTTGCTGGCGAAGGGAATTGCCCATAGATGACTTCTTCGAAGACCCGACCCGTGACGGCCACCGTCTGAACCTTCCTTACCCCATTCGCGGTGAACTGCCCCGGTTATCCGCCAACTTCGATCACGTATCAATGCTGACCCTGGCAGGCAGCAACCACACGCAGGGGGCGCCCGCGTTCCTGGGCTACTTTCCCCGACTGCGCCATCTGGCCGTTGACAGTATCGCGCTGGGTGACGTGCCGCCGGCAGTCTTCCAGATGCCCGCGTTGAACACATTGAGCCTGAGCAACTGCGCAATCACCTTAAAGCCGTTCAGCCAAACCCGGCTCGCCTCGATGACCCAACTGCAAGTACTGGACCTGCATAACAACCCCTTGAGCCGGGTGCCCAGTGTGGAAGCGATGAACGAAATACACACCCTGGACCTGTCCAACACCGGCATCAATCGCCTCCCCCCTGGCCTGCTCAGCCGCAACGAACTGACGGCGGCCTTTCTGAACGGCAACCAAATCAGTGAATTACCTGAGGCCCTGTTCGAAATGCCTGCCCATGCCAGCGTTGCCTTCGACCTGTCTGGCAACCCGCTGTCATCGGCCACCCTTGAGCGTGTCAAAACCTATTACCAGCAACATGGAACTTACTGGCAGGCCGATGCCCCCGCAGTAGATGTACGCGACGCAAAACTGTTATATCCCTCGCTCGACGCCAAGCAGATCAACCAGTTCATCTACAGCCTGCCGGGCGAGCTGGAAGCGGGTAAGCGCGAGCTGGCACGTTTGGCCAGTGAATTGGACACCTTGCAGCACGAGCTCAACCAGTGGAAGCAACAACCGCAGTCGCAGCCACTGGAAACCGCCCGGCGCCGTGAGCTCAATACATTACTTGAGCACAGCTGGCGCCGGGAAACACCTCAAAACACTCAATTGGTCCATGACCTGGAAATCCCTCAGGCGCTTGCGGGCGAGTTGCCCACCCTGAGCGCGCGCTTCAAGCATATTGGCTCGCTGATGATCAAAGGCAGCGGCGGCTCGATGGGATCAACCGCCTTTATCGACAGCTTCCCGGCCCTCAAGATTCTGGACATCGATAACGTTATGCTCGGCGACATCCCACCCTCAGTGCTCAACCTGCCCGAACTGGACATACTGGGGCTGCCACGTTGCTCAATCGCGCTGAGCCCCACCAGCAGGGAGGGGCTGCAAGCGATGAACAACCTCAGGTACTTGAACCTGGACCATAACCCTCTGGGACAACCGCCGGACTTGAGTCGCCTGCCCGGCTTGAGCCATGTCTCACTGAAAAATACGGGGCTGACGCAGATGCCCCTTGAGCTGCTGGGTAACCCACCCCGCCAGACGGTGAACTTGAGCGCAAACGGCATTGAGCAACTTCCCGACGAACTCTTTTCCCTGCCGAGTTCATCCACCAGCAGCCTGGACCTTTCAGCAAACCCGTTGACACCCCAGACCCTGGAGTCGATCAAACGCTACTGCCAGCGCACCGGCGAAAGCTTCGCTGCCCAGGCACCCGCAGAACAACGCATCCGAGCGCAGCAGCTTTATCCCACGTTCCTGGACACCGAGGCAGACCGGTTTATCTTTCACCTGCCCGGCGACATGGCGTCAGTCGACCCGACATTGACGCGCCTGAAAGCCGAATACGAACAACTCAGAGACGACCTGCAACTGTGGGTACAGGATGTGCCGGATCGGCACCCGATCCTGGATGTGCCGATTGACGAGCAAACCCGTGCGCAGGACCAGCTGTCGCGGCGCAACTTCAAGACACTGCTGGAAGAAGCCTGGCGACGGGAAAGCATCGAAGACGAAGAAAGTCTGGACGATGAACTGACCCATAAAGTGAATTTGCTCACACCCATACTGGGTGATTTGCCGCAGTTGAACGCCAACTTCAGCCACGTAAGCTCGTTCCATCTGACCGGCAACGGCACCACGACCGGCGTCGACGGCACACTGCGAAGCTTTACCAACCTGCAATCGCTGACGCTCGAAAAGTGTTCCTTGGGCGTTCTGCCTGACTCGATCCAGTACATGCCCAAGCTGTCCACACTTGCAATGGAGGAGTGCGCGATCCGCTTGACACCCGACACCCGCGAGGCGCTGGCGAGCTTGAGCCAACTTGAGTTCCTTGATTTGAGTCACAACCCGTTGGGGCTCGCCCCTGACGTCAGTTCCCAGCACCAACTGACCGCTCTGCACCTGAGCAATGCGGGATTGCGCGAAGTGCCGGAAGGGGTATTCCGTCTGGATCAATTACACACACTGGATTTAAGCAATAACGGGATCAGCGAGATACCGGCGGACTTGCTGCACGCCCCGGCACCGTTCAATGAAGACAGCGACCTGAGCGCTAACCCGTTATCGGCGCCAAGCCTTGCGCGTATGCGTGAGTATTACCAACGCACAGGCATCGACTTCCAGGTTGACGCCGCCACAGTGGATGATCAAGGCAACCCGTTGCCGATGAGTTATCCCGACACGGAAGAGGACTGACGGGCTGTTGCGCCGCTGATTACAGCCTTCACGCCGGATGCCAATGGACGAGCAGAAGGGAAGAATGAAAAATGCTCACCCGCGCTCGGAAGGCACCGACGACAACTCAAACGGGCTGCTGCTGCGCCGCTGGTTGCGGTCTTCACGCGGGGTGGCGCCAAAGAAGTTGCGGTAGGCGCTGGAGAAGTGCGGCCCCGAGGAGAAGCCGCACGACAGGCCGATCTGGATGATCGACTTGCTGGTTTGCATCAGCATCTGGCGCGCCTTGTTAAGGCGCAGTTCCAGGTAATACTGGCTGGGAACGCGGTTGAGGTATTGCTTGAAGATGCGCTCGAGTTGTCGTCGCGACACGCACACATGCTGGGCGATTTCGTCGGTGGTCAGCGGTTCTTCGATATTGGCCTCCATCAGCAACACGGCCTGGGTCAGCTTCGGATGGCTGGAGCCCAGGCGGTTTTGCAGGGGGATGCGCTGGCGCTCGCCGCCCTCGCGGATGCGCTCCACCACCAGTTCTTCGGAGACCGCACCGGCCAGTTCGGCGCCATGATCACGGGCCAACACCGCCAGCAACAGGTCGAGTACCGACATGCCACCACAGGCGGTCAGGCGGTCGCGGTCCCAGTCGAACAGGTGGCTGGTGGCGATCACCTTGGGGAAACGCTCGGCGAAGTCATCCTGCCAGCGCCAGTGCACGGCGGCGCGGTAGCCGTCGAGCAGACCCAACTGGGCCAAGGGATACACGCCCGCCGACAAGCCACCAATCACACAGCCAGCCCGCACAAGCTGCTTGAGCGCGCTGCTGAGCTGGGAGGCGATGACGGTCGGCGGCTCATCCGCCAGCAGGAACAGTTTTTGAAAGCCTTCAAGCTTGCCGGCCCAGGGCTCGCCCGGCAATTGCCAGTCGCCCTCGGTGCGCGGTTCGGCCTGCAAAAACGACAGTTCGTACACCACGTCCGGATGCACCCGCTGAGCAACGCGCAAAGCCTCCTCAGCCAGCGCAAGCGTCAGGGCTTTTGTGCTGGGCCAAATCAGGAAACCAATTTTATGGGCGGTCATTTAGGGGCTATCCGAAGCGAGTAACAGTAATGAAGACAAGGGCCAATGCTAGCCCGGAAACCAACACAAATCTCAAAACAAATGGAGATCCAATGTGGGAGCTGGCTTGCCTGCGATGGCGGTGGGTCAGATGGCACACCGGTTACTGATATATCGCTATCGCAGGCAAGCCAGCTCCCACAGGGACGGAAGTCAACTTCCGAGCTGCGAAATATGCACTATTTGAGTGCACAAAAGCAGTCTTGATTATTTCAAGCTACCCGAAAGGAACTGCTGCAACCGCTCGGACTGCGGGTTCACCAGCACTTCACGCGGGTCACCCCGTTCTTCGACGATGCCTTTGTGCAAAAACACCAACTGGTTCGACACTTCACGGGCAAAGCCCATTTCGTGAGTCACCACCACCATGGTGCGGCCTTCCTGGGCCAGGTCCTGCATCACCTTGAGCACTTCGCCGACCAGCTCCGGGTCGAGGGCCGAGGTCGGTTCGTCGAACAGCATCACCTCCGGTTCCATCGCCAGGGCACGGGCAATCGCCACGCGCTGCTGCTCACCGCCGGACATGTGGCCGGGGAACGCATCTTTACGATGGCCCACGCCGACCTTGGCCAGGTAATGCTCGGCCTTCTCACGCGCGTCTTTTTTCGACATGCCCAGCACGTGCACCGGCGCTTCCATCACGTTTTCCAGCGCCGTCATATGCGACCACAGGTTGAAATGCTGGAACACCATGGACAGACGCGAACGCATGCGCTGCAATTGTTTAGGGTCGGCGGCCTTCATGGCGCCGTCCTTGTTGGCCACCAGTTTCAGCTCTTCGTTATTGAGCAGAATCTTGCCGGCGTGGGGTTGCTCCAGCAGGTTGATGCAGCGCAAAAAGGTACTTTTGCCCGAACCACTGGAACCGATGATGCTGATCACATCACCGGCCGCGGCGGCCAGGGACACGCCTTTGAGCACTTCATGACTGCCATAGCGTTTATGCAGGTCTTGGACTTCAAGTTTGTACATGCGGTCGGTTCTCACAAAAACAGGTGGTCAGTCGTTGAGCAAGCGCCCGTGACGCAGCGCTTCGCGCCCCGCCACCTTGGCCAGCCAGAAACCCGCTTGGGCATAACGTAGCCGTTCAACGGCAAACAACACCCCGGATGTACCCGCGCAGACAATGCTGACGCGGTCGGTCAGAGGGTCAATCACTTCAAAAATCTCATCGCCCGCTTCTACCCGGTCACCGGCTTTACGCAAGTAACTGATCACACCGGCATGGGGCGCAAACAGCAACTCGGTGCCTTCGAAGGGCAAGCCTTCGCACGCGTCGTACTGCGGCGCCGGCCATTGGCCGGTGATCAAGCCTTGCTCGGCCAGGAACGCGAGGATGCCTTCGGCGTGGAAAATCGCCTCATCACGGCCGGTGTCGGCCTGGCCGCCCAATTCCAGGGTAGTCGCCAGGCACGCCAGCGGAACCTGTGCCTCGGGGAACGCCTGGGACAGACGCAACCACGGCAGTGAGCACGCCTCATCAAACGAACTGCCGCCGGAGTCTTCTGCCAGCAGGCCGACCTTCACGTTCAAATGCGCCGACAACGAGCGCCACTGCGGCCAGTGCTGTGGCAACGCATACATGTGCAACGCGGCTTCGGCGTCGCAATGTAGGTCAAGGACGATATCGGCGGTGCAGGCGTGGCTCAGCAAGGTGCGCTGCATGCCTTGCAGCTGACTGCTCGGCGCGGGCAGTGCGTTGAGTGCGTCGGTCATCGCCTGGCGGATCATGCGCACATTGGCGTGCGGATCATCGCCCAGCTTGCCCTTGAGCAACTCGGCAACCGGCGCGCTCAGTTCGACGAAATCACGGTTGAAGTTCTTGCCGCTGCCCACCTCGAAACGCCCCTGGTGGCTGCCTTGCAGCAACTGGCCCAGGCCCATCGGGTTGGCCACCGGCACCAGCTCGATCACGCCGTTAAGCGCGCCTTGCTGTTCCAGTTCGGTGAGGCGCTTTTTCAGCTCCCACGCCGCGCGCATGCCCGGCAATTCGTCGGCGTGCAGGCTGGCCTGGATATAGGCCTTGCGCTCGCCGCTGCCGAAACGAAATACGCTCAGTTGGCGTTCACACCCCAGGTGGCCCCAGGGCAACAGATGATCGATACGTTCCATATCAGTGCTTCCGTGGAGCCAGGTAGCTCAGCCAGCGGCGCTCGGCCAACTTGAACAGGCGCACCAGGATAAAGGTCAGGCACAGGTAGAACACGCCGGCGGTGATATAGGCTTCGAACGGCAGGTAGTACTGGGCGTTCACGGTGCGTGCAGCACCGGTGATGTCGATCAAGGTGACGATGGACGCCAGGCTGGTGGTCTGCAGCATCATGATCACTTCGTTGCTGTACTGCGGCAGCGCCCGGCGCAGGGCCGACGGCAGCAGGATGCGGCGGTACAGCTTGTAGCGCGACATGCCCATGGCCTTGGCCGCTTCGATCTCACCGTTGGGCGTGGCCTTGAGGCTGCCGGCGATGATTTCGGCGGTGTAGGCGCTGGTGTTGATCGCAAACGCCAGGCACGCGCAGAACGTGGCGCTCGACAGCAGCGGCCACAGGAAGCTTTCGCGCACGGCTTCGAATTGCGCCAGGCCGTAGTAGATCAAAAACAGCTGCACCAGCATCGGCGTGCCGCGGATCACGTAGGTGTAGAGCCAGGCCGCACCGTTGATGACCGGCTGCTTGGACACGCGCATCAAGCCCAGGGGCAAGGCGGCGAGCAGGCCGAAGAACAGCGAAATGGCCAGCAGTTTCAGGGTGGTTGCCAGGCCGCCAAGGTACAGCGGCATGGCTTCCCAGATGACGTTGTAGTCGAAGATCATAGATCAGCCGCCCTTACGCCTACCGAGTAGCGCTTCTCAAGATAACGCAGGGCCAGCAACGATACGCTGGTGATCACCAGGTACATCGCCGCCACTGCGAGGAAGAAGGTAAAAGGCTCACGGGTGGCGTCTGCCGCCTGTTTGGCCTTGAACATCATGTCTTGCAGGCCCACCACCGAGATCAGCGCGGTGGCCTTGGTGAGTACCAGCCAGTTGTTGGTGAAACCGGGGATCGCCAGCCGAATCATCTGCGGCACCATCACACGGAAAAACACCTGGAAACTGCTCATGCCATACGCAAGGCCGGCCTCGGCCTGGCCCTTGGGAATGGCCATGAAGGCGCCACGGAAGGTTTCCGAGAGGTAGGCGCCAAAGATGAAACCCAGGGTGCCGATACCGGCGGCCAAGGGGTTCAAGTCGATATAGTCGTCATAGCCAAGCATCGGCGCGACGCGGTTTAACAAGTCCTGGCCGCCGTAGAAAATCAGCAGAATCAGCACCAGGTCGGGGATCCCGCGGATCACCGTGGAGTACAAGTCACCCAGCCAAGCCAACCAGCGCACCGGCGACAGGCGTAACGCGACCCCGATCAGACCCAGAACAATGGCCAAGGCCATGGACGACAAGGCGAGCTGAAGCGTCAACCATGCGCCATCGAGGATGACAGCCCCGTAGCCGTTCAACATGATTCAGGTCCTCGAAAAGGGGGATGAAAAAATGGCGCAAACTTCAGAATCTTCTGTTGCTTGCGCCATTCTGGACAGACAGCTGCGACGAGTTACTTAGGGTCAGCGCCGTAAATATCGAAGTCGAAGTATTTGTCCTGGATTTTCTTGTATTCGCCGTTGGCACGGATCGCAGCGATGGCCGCGTTGATCTTGTCCAGGTCGGCCTTGTCGCCTTTGCGTACCGCGATGCCGATGCCGTCACCGAAGTACTTGGCGTCGGTGAACTGTGGGCCCACAAACGCGTAGCCTTTACCGGCCGGGGTTTTCAGGAAGCCGTCTTGCAGCAGGGTAGCGTCAGCCACGGTGCCATCGAGGCGACCGGCTTCCACGTCCAGGTAGATTTCGTTCTGCGAGCTGTAAGGCACCACCGTGACACCTTTAGGGGCCAGGACTTCCTTGGCGAAACGATCGTGGATCGAACCGCGTTGCACGCCGATTTTCTTGCCTTTGAGTTCATCCAGGCTGTCGCTGACGGTGGTGCCTTCCTTCATCACCAACTGCGCCGGGCTCAGGTAGTAGCGGTTGGTGAAGTCCACGGACTTCTTGCGGTCTTCAGTGATGGACATGGACGACAGGATCGCGTCGATCTTGCGCACTTTGAGCGCAGGGATCAGGCCGTCAAATTCCTGCTCGACCCATACGCACTTGACCTTCATCTCAGCGCACAGCGCGTTACCGATGTCGTAGTCAAAACCGACGATGCTGCCATCCGGCGCCTTCGAGGCAAACGGAGGGTAAGCCGCTTCAATACCAATTTTCAGAGGCTTTTCATCAGCGAAGGCCTGCATGGACAGCACGGACAGCGCCAGGGCGCCCAACAGCACAAGTTTCTTCATCTTGGGACTCCATCGGTATAGGGCAAAAAGCAGAATGAGCCGTGGCCCACGATGCGACTTAAGTGAAACCGAATAGCGGTGCTGCGTCCTACCCCGAATTGATACAGGAGACGACGAGCGAGTGATCGGCATTCTAACGACAGGCCGGAAGCCGATATTTCCTCAATGCGACAACAATTTACAGAAGCACCGAGAAAGCGGTTCCAGCTTATTGACAGCCTCTGATTTTTATGCAGAGACAAAAGATATAAAACCTGATGATGCTGCAAATTGCGGGCCTATTATTCGCAAACCCTTCTAGCACGGCAAGTCTGGCGTTTAATCTTATTTGTGAGGGTGTCTAAAACGCGGGTTTTCGGGGCATGGGCGTAGCGCATTGCCTCAGGCTTGGGCGTGGGGTTACACATTTAGGCTGGACGGTAACATTCAGAAACTTCCTGCGAGAGAAACCGATATTTATTGGCTTCGTGTTTATCCGGGCCCGTCAGACACCGCTGATTCCGGCCATGAAATACATTCAAAATGTGGGAGCGGGCTTGCTCGCGAATGGGGTGGGTCAGCTACATCTCTGCTCACTGATCCACCGAATTCGCGAGCAAGCCCGCTCCCACAGGGGATTTCCTTCGTCTTCGAGCCCCACAAAAAAGCCCCACCCGGCTCACGCCAAATGGGGCTTTATCTGACCCAGCCCGCCTTACGCGACGTTCATGGTCTTGTGCGTCTCAATCAAATGCGCCACCACACCTGGGTCGGCCAGGGTGGAGATATCCCCCAACCCGTCATACTCGGCCGTGGCGATCTTGCGCAGAATCCGGCGCATGATTTTCCCCGAACGTGTTTTCGGCAAGCCCGGTGCCCACTGGATCACATCCGGCGAGGCAATCGGCCCGATCTCTTTGCGCACCCAGTTTTTCAGCTCCAGGCGCAGCGCTTCGTTCGGCTCTTCACCATTTTTGAGCGTGACATACACATAGATGCCCTGCCCCTTGATGTCATGGGGCACCCCCACCACCGCCGCTTCGGCGACTTTCGGGTGCGCAACCATCGCGCTTTCAATCTCGGCGGTGCCCATACGGTGCCCGGAGACGTTCAACACGTCGTCCACCCGCCCGGTGATCCACCAGTAGCCGTCTTCATCGCGACGCGCACCGTCGCCGGTGAAGTACATGCCACGGAAGGTTTTGAAGTAGGTGTCGACAAAACGGTCATGGTCGCCATACAGCGTGCGCGCTTGGCCTGGCCACGAATCGAGGATCACCAGGTTGCCTTCGGCAGCGCCCTCGATGATGTTACCGAGGTTGTCCACCAGCGCCGGCACCACGCCGAAGAACGGGCGTGCCGCCGAACCCGGCTTGAGCGCGTGAGCGCCCGGCAGCGGGCTCATCAAGGTGGCGCCGGTTTCGGTCTGCCACCAGGTGTCGACGATCGGGCAACGGGATTGGCCGACGTTCTTGTAGTACCAGTCCCAGGCTTCCGGGTTGATCGGCTCACCCACCGAACCGAGCAGGCGCAGGCTGCTGCCATCCACACCTTCACAGGCAGCGGTGCCCGACGCCATCATCGCGCGGATCGCGGTCGGTGCGGTGTAGAGGATATTGACCTTGTGCTTGTCGACGATCTTGCCCACCCGCGTGATATCCGGGTAGTTCGGCACGCCTTCAAACAGCAGCGTGGTCGCGCCATTGGCCAGCGGGCCGTAAACGATATAGGTGTGGCCGGTGACCCAGCCGACGTCGGCGGTGCACCAGTAGATTTCGCCTGGGCGGTAGTCGAACACGCGTTCGTGGGTCAGGGCTGCGTACAGCAAGTAGCCGCCGGTGGTGTGCTGCACGCCTTTAGGCTTGCCGGTGGAGCCCGAGGTGTAAAGGATGAACAGCGCTTCTTCGGCGCCCATCTCTTTAGGCGCGCACACAGTGCCCGCCACTTTCATCAGGTCTTCGTACCAGATGTCGCGATGCTGGTTCCACTTGATGTGGCCATTGGTACGCTTGCACACAATGACTTTCTGGATGCTGCTGGTTTCCGGGTTGGTCAGCGCGTCGTCGACGTTGGCCTTCAGCGGAATTTTCTTACCGGCGCGGATGCCTTCGTCGGCGGTGATCACCACCTTCGACTTACAGTCAATGATGCGACCGGCCAGGGCTTCCGGTGAAAAACCGCCAAACACCACGGAGTGAATCGCACCGATGCGGGTACAGGCCAACATGGCGACCACGGCTTCGGGGATCATCGGCATATAGATAGTCACCACGTCGCCGCGGTGCACATCCTGGCCGCGCAGGGCGTTGGCGAACTTGCAGACTTCTTCATGCAGCTCGCGGTAAGTGATGGTGCGGCTTTCGGAAGGGTCATCGCCCTCCCAGATGATCGCCGCCTGATCACCACGCTCGGCGAGGTGGCGGTCCAGGCAGTTGTAGGAAACGTTGAGGGTGCCGTCGGCGAACCATTTGATGTCGACATGGTGGTCGTCGAAAGAGGTCTGCTTGACCGCAGTGAAAGGCTTGACCCAGTCAAGGCGCTTGGCTTGCTCGCGCCAGAAGCCATCGGGGTTGACCACCGACTGCTGGTACATGGCCTTGTAGGTCGCCTCGTCGGTCAGCGTGTTGGCTGCTACTTCGGGGCGAACGGGGTACAGGGAAGCCGCACTCATCTTTCTTACCTCGGTGACATAGTTGTTGTTGTATGGCCCCTGTTGTAGCCGGGGCTGCCCCATAGAACCATTCGACGATGGTAGTAACAAGCCCCTACAAAATGCCCTGCTATGCCCTTTCAGGGCTCTGGCCCACGGCCTGCGCGGCTTTGGCGCCTGATGAAAAAACCTTTACCGCGGGATTGTTACAAAAACCGCCAATAGTGTTTATCAAAAGCACGGGTATATGAATATAACCCGCAGGCCTAAAATCAACTCCGCCAACAAGGCAACGTGATTAACACCGTAACAGCCCCCACCAAGGCAACGTTAATCCGAACTTCCCAACTCTTAAGTTACACACGCGGCCTCATAAGGGCCCCGTGACCCCTTTCGCCCTGAAGAAGGTAAATACACAAATGAAAGCGTTAGTAGTTTTGGCCCTCAGCAGCTTGTGCGCCACCGCCGCCCTGGCCGACGAAGCCCCGACTGAGCTGGCTGGACAGAACCCACCGATCGTTGAAGACTACACTTACAGCACACACTTGGATGTGGCCAAAGTATTGTCCATGAGCAACATCCCGGATGTCTGCAACGTTGTACCGGTACAAATGGAATATGAAGACTCGCAAGGTCAGCGGCATATTCTTAATTATCAAGTGATGGGCAATGGTTGCTCTAACGGGTAATAACTTTTTCAGAAAGATTTAAACCCGGATCTTGGTCGCCGCAAGAAATCGTTCTTGCGGCCAAGAACCGCCCTCTGGCCCACCGCCCACCCAATGTGGGAGCTGGCTTGCCGGCGATGGCGATTTCGGCCTCACACACCCGCCAAAGCCCGCCACACACCCACCTCCCCCAGCCCTACAAAAACTATCCCACCGCCCGTCAAAAAATTCCTACCCCAGCAAAGCCTTGCAAACACACGCTCCGGCCGAAAACCACAGCATTTTGGCCCTCCATCGTGACCATCCGCCGCAACACAAAGCCGATTTTTTCCCTATAATGCGCGGGTAAATCGGGCCTGCAATATCCCTTTACACTGGGATGAAGAGCCAGACCTGAGGCCTGCGCGCGAGCCTGCATCTGTTGCTGCGCACCTCAAGCCTCAAGCAGAACCCGTAACCCTATTCCGTTTAATTGCCTGCGCGAGCTGTTGCAACAAACGATTCCTTAAGATCCACCGCGGCCTCTGGGCCGTGTGAACACCCAACCATCCGGTTTCACACGGGCACCTTTGAGCCCTCACGCAGGAGACGACACGTCATGCTGAGCTGGGACGAATTCGACAAAGAAGAAGAAGGCGAAGTAGCCGCCAAAGGCGCCAACGCCGGCCACGCCACCGAAGCCAACATGGACCGCCTCGACGGTGCCGGCGCTGCCGCCGCCATCGAAGCCCGCGCCG